>JAAEUI010000050.1 GCA_024227475.1 Paracoccaceae bacterium
AGCATTCCAGATAGAAGCGGTAATCGTCATCTACTACAAAAATCGGCTCTCGATTGAATGTCACTGACTTAAGCCCCAACCGTATGATCCAGCGAGAAATTCTTGGGGGCTGGCTGGCCCGGATGATAGGCTGGAGGTTGCAACACCACAGCAACCAACCGAGGAGCCAGCCCACATGCATCCTAACCAACGTCCTACCACACCGCAACAGCAACGTGTTCGCTATTATGCGGGCAACACGGATTCACACGCGATGTTCAACCTGCTAACCGGCCCACAACTGTTCGATCATATCGAGGGATTGTTGCCGAAGCATCGCGAACGGCTGTTTCCGCCGACGGAGACACTGTCGATGTTTCTTGCCCAATCGCTATCGGCGGATGGCAGTTGCCAGCAAGTGGTCAACGATGCGATGGTCAAACGTGTGATCAGCGGTCTGAAACCCGGCAAGACCAACACGGGAGGATACTGCAAGGCACGGGCACGCCTGCCGTTGAAGATGATCTCGACACTGGCGCGACAAGCCGGAGCAATTGTCGCGGAGGGCGCCACCTCCTGGTGGCACTGGCGGGGACGTCAGGTGCGCTTGGTCGACGGCGCCACGGTGACGATGCCCGACACGCAGGAAAATCAGGACGCCTATCCGCAGTCGAACAGTCAAAAGGCAGGTCTGGGCTTTCCAACGTGTCGCATGGTGGCGCTGCTGTGCCTGGGAAGTGGCGTGTTACTCGACACCGCAACGGGTCCCTGCAAAGGGAAAGGCGGCGACGAACAAACGCTGCTGCGCTCAATGCTCGATACGCTCAAGGACAATGACATCTTACTCGGAGATGCCTACTATCCAACGTATTTTCTACTCTGCGAGTTGATCCACCGTGGAGTCGATGGCCTGTTCGAACAATATGGTGCGCGTAAGCGCAGCACCGACTTCAGAAAAGGCGTAAAGCTCGGTGTGCGCGATCACCTCATCGTTCTCACCAAGCCCCAAATGAAGCCCGACTGGATGAGTCAAGATGACTACGATCAAACGCCGGCCACACTGACAGTGCGTGAGTTTCAAGCGGGCGGAAAGATCATGGTCACGACGTTTCTAAACGCCAAGGATACACCCAAGGCCATGCTCAAGGCGTTGTATCGCAGCCGCTGGAACGTAGAACTGGACCTGCGAAACATCAAGACGACACTTGGCATGGAGACGCTGCGTTGCAAGACCCCGGACATGGCCATCTAAAGAGCTTTGGGTCTATCTGCTCGCCTACAACCTGATTCGGCTACTGATGGCACAGGCTGCCCTGCTGGCGGATCAGATTCCGCGGCAACTGAGTTTCAAGCATACGATACAGATCTGGATAGCCTGGCAACAGCATGGTGGTGCAACGCATGATGCGGTTTCCATCAATGCATTGCTGGTTTTGATTGCCGAGCCGCGGGTTGGCCTTCGCCCCGGAAGGGTGGAGCCACGCGCTTTGAAACGGCGCCTGAAGCAGTTTCCATTGCTTACCAAACCAAGGCTGGTCGCGAGGGAGGAGGTTCGGGAAAATGGGCGCCCGAAAAAGCAACGCTGAATTAGTCCAAACTTTGGCTCTGGTTAGTCGTCGTAACGGTATGATTTATAGAGCTTCAGCGCTTAAGTCAGTGCCATTCGGTACTGACCCCTTATTTTCTTTCGGTTCGCACTGACGGATGGAAGGGATACAATCCGTTATCCAAGACAGGTTATGTCCACGTCAGAGATCGCGACGCCGGTAACGTTGGAGATGCACCATTGCCTTTCGTCCACCGCATAGTTGCCCTGCTGAAGCGCTGGCTTCTGGGAACTTAGC
>JAAEUI010000051.1 GCA_024227475.1 Paracoccaceae bacterium
AACGCCAGTGAATCAGAATACAGACAACTTGGGAATCCCCCGATTCTAATTGAATGCACGATGCTCTAAAGCACTCCCGTCTCGACGACGGAGGGGTTGAACCGATCAGTGTATACTAAACCACAGCCCGCTAAAGCTGACAGGTTTGCTCTACCATTGCGTACCAATTGCGGTATGCTTTTCAGACTCTGGAAATTGCCCCCATGCTGACCCTGTTCTTTGATCTTGATGGAACCCTGATTGACCCTAAAGAGGGCATCACATCCTCCATCCAATACGCCCTCGACAAAGTCGGGATGGTGGATATTCCCACCGCTGATGAGTTGACCTGGTGCATCGGCCCGCCGCTATGGAACAGCTTTGACGTCCTGCTCGGGCCCGGGGCCGATCTGAACGAAGCGGTCGGCCATTATCGCGAACATTACACCGACGAGGCCATGTATCTGGCCGAGGTTTATGATGGTGTGGGAGAAATGTTTGACGCCCTTCACCAATACGACGCACGACTGTTTGTCGCCACTTCCAAGCCAACCGTTTATGCCACCCAGATCATTGAGCATTTCGGTGTGCACGCGCATATCGAACAGCTGTTTGGATCTGAACTGGACGGCACAAATTCCGACAAGACCGACTTGCTGAAATTCGCCCTTGATGAAACCGGCGCGGATCCCTCGATGAGTGCGATGATCGGTGATCGACGGTACGACATATTCGGCGCGACCAACAACGACATCCCCAGCGTCGGTGCGCTGTGGGGCTATGGCGATGATGGCGAATTGCATATGGCCGAGGCCGACGCACTGGCTGGCGCGCCGGAGGAAGTACCGGAAATCGTGTTTGATCTCTTAGGTTTAGACCTTGATTGACACGCTGGACTGCGACGTTCTGATTGTCGGCGGCGGCCCTGCCGGCCTGTCGGTCGCTTCCCATCTTGATCCGTCAGTTCACTCAATTATCCTGCATCAGGACGCCGAGATCGGCCGCCCGGTACGCACCAGTGGTGGCACTTGGGAACGGGACATGCAGGCGCTCGAGATTCCGAAAAAACACTATCAGGTCATCGACCAACTCGACTTCTTTTCCGACAACGCCGAAGCCCGGTTTGCCATTGCCAATGACCGTATGGCGGTGCTGGATGTCACTGGGCTCTACCAATACCTCGCTAGCCTGTCCGAATATTCCAACTGTAACCTGCTAACCGGTACGAAATTTGTATCAGTTGAACGGCAGGGTGACGGGTTTGTCAGTACCGCGCGAAACCGGGAAGACGGGGAATTCAGCATTAACTCCAATTATGTAATTGACAGCTCGGGCTGGCAATCGGTGGTGCTCGAAAGCCTAGGACTGGGCAGTAAACCCAACCGCACCGGGGTGGGCATCGAGTATGAATTCCCGCGCTGCAGCTTTCCTAAAAACCGCGCTATCCTATTTGTCGGAGAAACCGCGCTGACAGGCTACGGTTGGGTTTTTCCAACACCCGACAACCGCCTGCGCCTTGGAATCGGCGTCCTCCATCCCGACACTGACCTCTCTCCGCGTTCGGTCATGGATGCTTTTGTTGCCGGAGGCCATGCTGCACGGTATGGTGTTGAAATCCTGAAGGATTACAAGGTGAATGCCGGGATCATCCCCTCCGTGGCCTATGACCCGGAATTGGTGTTTGGCAATGTCATACGGGTTGGGGACAGCGCCAATATGGCGTCGCCGACCGTCGGTGAGGGAATCCGCACCGCCATTGAATTTGGCCGCTTGCTGGGGCAGGAACTGAGCAACCAAATCAATGGTGATACGCGTGCGCTGCAGCGCTATCAGGCTACGGCCAACAAGCGCTTCACCCGCGATTACAGGTTTGGCCTGATGATGAACCAGCGCATCGCACAATACTCACCGAACCGCTGGGACAAATCTGTCCAACGGTTGGCCCGCCTGTCGGAGGTGGAAATGACGGCGATGGTTCGCAGTGAATTCTCAGTCAGAATGATCGTGCGAACCATCTGGTTGAATCTGAAACGGAAAATGGGCCGGTAAGGCTCAGCCTCCGACGTCAAATTCCAGCGGCTTTACCTGCTGGAATTTGCCGGTTGCCACCAGATCTGCAATCGCTTTGTCTGAAATCCGCTCATCCAGGTACAACAGCGCGATCGCATTTGCCCCGGCCTCGGACCGGCCCAGCGTAAAGTTTGCGATATTCACGCCGTGGTCCGCCATGGTCGCCCCAAGCGTGCCAATGATGCCGGGCACATCCTGATTGGTGGTATAGAGCATATGCCGCCCGATCTCGGCCTCGATGTTGATGCCTTTGATCTGGATGAAGCGCGGTTTTCCGTCAGAAAACACTGTCCCCGCAATCGAGCGAGTCATTTTGTCGGTTGTCACCGTCAGCTTGATATAACTATCGAAAACTCCTGTCTTTTCCTGCGTAGTCGAGGAGACCTTGATCCCGCGTTCCGCCGCTATCACCGGGGCTGAAACCATGTTAACATCCGGGTTCTGAGCCTGCATCACACCGGCGATGGCCGCCGAGCCAATTGCCTTGGTGTTCATCTCAGCAACCTTGCCATCATAGGTTATGGCAATCGACTGGATTGCCTCTTCTGTCAGTTGCCCCACAAACGCACCAAGATGGCTGGCAAGTTTCACAAACGGCCCCAGAACCGGCGCCTCTTCAGCGGTGATCGAGGGCATGTTGATGGCGTTGGTCACGGCCCCGTTCAACAGGAAGTCGGATATCTGTTCGGCCACTTGGATCGCAACGTTTTCCTGCGCCTCGGTTGTTGCCGCACCAAGATGTGGTGTGACAACAACGTTTGGCAGGTTGAACAGGGGGCTGTCGGTTGCAGGCTCAACCGCAAAAACGTCAAAGGCTGCACCGGCGACCTTGCCTGATTTCAGCGCCGCCGCCAATGCTTCCTCGTCGACCAGCCCGCCACGGGCACAGTTCACAATGCGCACACCATCTTTCATCCTGGCGATCACATCGGCAGAGATCATCCCGGCCGTCTTGTCGGTTTTCGGCACGTGCAGGGTGATGAAATCGGCGCAGGCCACCAGTTCGTCCAGTTCAACCTTCTTCACACCCAGATCGGCCGCGCGGTCTTCAGACAGGAAGGGGTCATAGGCCACAACCTTCATCTTCAGCCCCAGCGCCCGACTGGCAACAATCGACCCGATATTGCCCGAGCCGATCAAGCCAAGCGTTTTGTTTGTCAGTTCAACCCCCATGAACTTGGATTTCTCCCATTTGCCCGCGTGGGTCGAGGCGCTGGCTTCGGGGATTTGCCGTGCCACGGCAAACATCATTGCAACGGCGTGTTCTGCAGTGGTGATTGAGTTGCCAAACGGTGTGTTCATCACAATCACACCCTTGCGGCTGGCGGCCTTCAGGTCGACGTTGTCAACGCCGATGCCGGCGCGTCCAACCACTTTCAGATTGCCTGCAGCGTCAAGGATTTTTTCGGTGACCTTTGTAGCCGAGCGGATCGCCAGACCGTCATAATCGCCGATCCGGGCCAGCAGCGCATCCTTGTCCTTGCCGAGGTCCGGTTCGAAATCCACCTCAATGCCGTTGTCGCGGAAAATCTGCACCGCTGTGGGGCTGAGTTTGTCACTTACGAGTACTTTGGGAGCCATTGGGCTGTTCCTTTAAGTCTTTTGGTGGAGGGATATGCCATGAATGCGCATCCCTGCGAGTGTTGGGGTGGGGTGCGCACTTGTGACGCTCCAATTCTCAAACTGTTTCGAGTTCCCCAAGCTGCTTTTCAAACGCCCAATTCAACCAGGGCACCAATGCCTGCAGGTCGGATGTTTCTACCGTCCCGCCTGTCCAGATGCGCAGGCCTGCCGGGGCGTCACGATACGAGCCGATGTCATAGGCCACACCTTCAACCTCCAGCAATTTCGCAAGCCCTTTAGCAAACCCGGCACGTGCGTCAGCATCAATTGCTCCCACGCGGGCATCGGTGATTTTCAGGCAAACCGAGGTATTGGAGCGCGTCTCAGGATCCTCGGCCAGAAAATCCACCCAGTGGTTTGCTGCGACAAAGTCTTCCAGAAACTTGAGGTTGGCGTCGGCCCGGGCCATCAGCCCGTCCTTGCCGCCTACCGACTTGGCCCAGTTGAGCGCAAACAGGTAATCCTCGACCGCCAGCATAGACGGGGTGTTGATCGTTGCCCCCTTGAAGATGCCGTCGATCAGTTTGCCACCCTTTGTCAGGCGGAAGATTTTTGGCAACGGCCACGGCGGCGTGTAGCTTTCCAGCCGTTCAACAGCACGCGGACTCAGGATCAGCATGCCATGCGCTGCTTCACCGCCCAGCACCTTCTGCCAAGAATAGGTGGTGACATCGAGCTTGTCCCAAGGCAGGTCCTGCGCGAATACGGCGGAAGTTGCGTCGCAAATCGTCAGCCCGGCACGGTCCGCCGCAATAAAATCGCCGTTTGGCACCCGCACACCGCTGGTGGTTCCATTCCATGTGAACACCACGTCATTGCTAAAATTCACCGCCGCCAGATCGGGCAGTTGCCCGTAATCCGCGTGATGGTGGGTCACGTCCAGTTTCAGCTGCTTAACCACGTCGGTGACCCAGCCGGACCCGAAGCTTTCCCAGCTCAGCATATCAACGCCGCGCGCGCCCAGAAGCGACCAGAGCGCCATTTCTACTGCGCCAGTATCAGAGGCAGGCACTATGCCGATCTTGTAGTCGGCTGGAACACCCAGCACCTCGCGGGTGGTTTCGATCGCGGCCAGCAGCTTGTCTTTGCCAATCGCCGCGCGGTGCGAACGACCAAGTGCAGCGCCAGACAAGGCATCCAATGTCCAGGTGGACGGTTTGGTGCATGGGCCGGAAGAAAATTGGGGATTGTTCGGGCGGATGCCCGGTTTTAGAAGTGTCATCGGTGTTACCCTCACAGATAAATGCCTCTCGTTGGGGAGAGGTGTCCCACCTGCGGTCCTATTGAAGCGATTGTGGGAATACAACCGTTAGGGCTGGTGTTTTTGTCGGTTTTGGCAAATAAAGCGCCGGAATCGAGGCAAAAAGTTTACGATAGGAAATTTGCGGATGTATGTGGCAACCCTGATCGCTAACCCTGCGGCGGTCAATCTGACGGCTGAACTGGTTGCTAGAACCCGCACTGGTTTATCCGCCGGACCGGAGAACTGGCTGGCGGATCAGGTGGCCTGCGATCTGGCGTTGGCTACGTATCCGGACGGTTGGGAAACCGTCTGGGAACAGTTGCAGGCTGAAGGTATCGACCTTGTTATTCAACCAGCACGGGACCGACGTAAAAAGGTGCTGTTGGCTGATATGGACTCAACGATGATCCAGCAGGAATGCATCGACGAACTGGCTGCTGAGGCTGGTGTCGGTGAACGGGTGGCGAAAATCACAGCGCGGGCGATGAACGGCGAGTTGGATTTTGAGGCGGCTTTGCGCGAGCGGGTCGGGTTGCTCAAAGGCCTCCCCGAAAGCGTGATCCAGACGGTGCTTGACAACCGCATCTCCCTGATGCCCGGTGGCCAGGAACTGGTGGCAACAATGAAGGCACACGGAGCCTATTGCGCCCTTGTGTCCGGTGGATTTGTCGATTTCACCAGCGCAATTGCCACACAGCTCGGATTCGATGAACACCGGGCGAATACACTTCTGCGGGACGGCAGCAGATTGAGCGGCACGCCGGGCCAGCCAATTTTGGGACGCGAAGCCAAGGTTGACGCCCTGAAGGATATCATTCAGCTCAGGGGTCTCACGTATTCCGATGTCATTGCTGTCGGTGACGGGGCCAACGATCTGGGCATGCTACAACTTGCCGGAACCGGAGCCGCGCTGCATGCAAAACCGATCGTCGCGGCTCAGTGCAGCGTACAGTTGAACCATACAGACCTCGCTGGGCTGCTTTTCGTTCAAGGTTACTCATTTGCCGAATTTTCCACCCCAAAACCCTGATTCTGATCTGGAATCATATACCCGGATATCTGGCCCTACAGTCAGGCTCTAATTTGCCTCTTTTAGGATAGGGAAACATTGGACCGCTTTGCGGGCCTCACAATTGGTTTGCGGTGACGAAACTGCAGGTTTGAAGGACATCAACCATGAAAATGACAACAGAAGAAGCATTTGTAAAAGTTCTGCAGATGCATGGAATCGAAAACGGATTCGGGATTATCGGATCAGCGATGATGCCGATTTCCGATCTGTTCCCTGCAGCTGGCATCACGTTCTGGGACTGTGCCCATGAGGTAAACGCAGGCATGATGGCCGACGGCTTTACCCGCACCACCGGTAAAATGTCGATGGCGATTGCCCAGAACGGCCCGGGCATCACCAACTTTGTCACCCCGATCAAGACCGCTTACTGGAACCACACGCCGCTGCTGTTGGTCACACCGCAGGCTGCCAACAAAACCATGGGTCAGGGCGGCTTCCAGGAAGTTCAGCAAATGGCGCTGTTTGAAGACATGGTGGCCTATCAGGAAGAAGTGCGCGACCCGTCGCGTATCCCGGAAGTTCTGAACCGCGTTATCCTGCAGGCCAAGCGCGCCTCGGCACCGGCTCAGATCAACATCCCGCGTGATTACTGGACGCAGGTGATTGACGTCGATCTGCCCGCCATCGTGGAATTCGAACGGCCCGCAGGTGGCGCCGCCGCAATCTCAAAAGCGGCCGAACTGCTTTCCAATGCCAAATTCCCGGTTATCCTGAACGGCGCCGGTGTTGTCATTGGTGGCGCCATTGCAGATTCCGCTGCGCTGGCTGAACGCATCGATGCGCCGGTATGCTGCGGCTACCAGCACAATGACGCATTTCCAGGATCACACCCCTTGTTTGCCGGGCCTTTGGGTTACAACGGCTCCAAGGCTGCCATGGAACTGATCGCCAAAGCTGATGTTGTACTGGCGTTGGGCACCCGCCTGAACCCGTTCTCGACCCTTCCGGGATACGGAATTGATTATTGGCCGCAGGATGCAGCGATCATCCAGGTCGATATCAATCCCGACCGCATCGGCCTGACCAAGAAAGTGGCCGTCGGGATTGTCGGCGACGCAAAACAGGTTGCCAACAGTATTCTGGAACAGCTGAGTGATGCTGCCGGCGACGCAGGCCGCGCCGAGCGCCGTGAAACCATCGCCAAAACGAAATCCTCCTGGGCCCAGGAACTGACCTCTATGGATCATGAGGATGACGATCCGGGAACCACCTGGAACCAGCGCGCCCGGGCGGCCAAGCCAGATCACCTCAGCCCACGGATGGCCTGGCGTGCAATTCAGGCGGCCATACCCAAAGACGCGATCATCTCGTCTGATATCGGCAACAACTGCGCCATCGGCAATGCCTACCCTTCGTTTGAAAAGGGCCGTAAATACCTTGCCCCCGGCCTGTTTGGCCCCTGTGGCTACGGGTTTCCCTCGATCCTGGGTGCCAAAATCGGCAACCCTGACACTCCGGTTATCGGTTTTGCAGGCGATGGCGCTTTTGGTATTTCAATGAATGAAATGACCGCCTGTGGCCGCGGTGACTGGCCGCCAATCACCATGGTGATCTTCCGCAACTACCAGTGGGGCGCGGAAAAACGCAACACCACGCTGTGGTATGACGACAACTTCGTTGGCACTGAGCTCGACGAGAACGTCAGCTACGCGGGTATCGCCCGTGCCTGTGGGGTTGAAGGCGTGCAGGCTTTCTCCATGGATGAATTGACAGATGCTCTGAATGCGGCGGTGAAAGCCCAAATGAATGAGGGAAAAACCACTTTCATCGAAGCCATGATCAACCAGGAACTGGGCGAACCCTTTCGCCGTGACGCGATGAAGAAGCCCGTCGCCGTGGCCGGGATCGACGCTGGCGATATGGTGAAGCAGGCCGGGGCGTAAGCGGTAGATTACCCTACCAAATGTGCTAACCTGAACGGGCGGTATCTTTTCCGCCCGTTTTATTTTGAGGGTCGCCTTGATTTTCAGATCTGTTCCGAAGATGCTTGGCATCCTGCTTGCCGCTGCCGCCTGTCAACCCGAAGCGGACGCTAAGGCGCCTGTTGTCACTCCGGACCAATATGTTTTTCCCACCGATTTGCTTGGTCCGACAGGTGACAGTGGTAGTCAGTTCAGGAACCAGTGGTACTCCGGGGTATTCATTGCGCTCCGGGAAAAGGCCCTGATTGACCACCGACGGGATGGGTCGCGCTTCCGGCTGACGGTTATCCCGTCCTTTTACAACGCCTTCACGTTTCGCATGGCTCGCCGGAATGGCAGAGATGCGCTGGTGTTCAAGGCCACCTCGGGCCCCGGAGGGTATGATCCTGGCGGTTTGCTGACCGAGAGGACCATCCCGCTCAGCAGTTCGCAAGCCGCGCGGCTGGCGCAGATGTTCGAACAGGCCCGGGTTTGCGATCCGCGGCGTGATGACCGGGTTGGCGTTGACGGATCGCAATGGATTCTTGAGAGCACCGACGGGCCCTATTGTTTCGCCGACTACTGGAGTCCGCGCAAACTGTGGCCGGATCTCGCGGCTTTGCTCAACGCTCTTGCTGCAACCCTGGACCCGCTGCCTCCCTATGTCGCCATTGAAATGGATGAATAACCAAAGAGCAGGAACTGGCAGCCCGACTATTGCCTATTCGCCGCGTCCTGTGCCGGGGCACCATCCACGAAGCCGTACAACAACCCAGAAATCCTGCTTGTATCTGCCCGGCCTTCCCAATAAAGAAGTCGGCGGAGACGTGGCCGAGTGGTCGAAGGCGCTCCCCTGCTAAGGGAGTAGGCTCGGAAGGGTCTCGAGGGTTCGAATCCCTTCGTCTCCGCCCCCCTCCAATCCGCACCATTCCTATGACTTCCATAAATCCCGTTGTTTTTATGGCGTAATTTGCTATGTTGGTTCCAAGGCGTTCCGCGCCAATCCGGGTAGTACCAGAAAATAGTGTGGGAATAATTGTGGGAACCGAATTGACATGTCTGGAAAGCTGACCGCACAAGGCGTCAAGAATCTCAAAGAACCGGGCAAGTATTCGGACGGCAGCGGCATGGGGCTGTTCCTTTGGGTCAAGCCAAGTGGCGGGCGATTCTGGGTGCAGCGCATAGTCATCAACGGCAGGCGGCGCGAAATCGGCTTGGGTGGCTATCCGATAGTTTCACTGGCCTGGGCGCGCGAACAGGCGTTGGCCAACAAGCAATCTATCAGGCGGGGCGGTGACCCGCTGGCCGAAAAGCGAA
>JAAEUI010000052.1 GCA_024227475.1 Paracoccaceae bacterium
CGTGCCTGTTGTCCCAATTATTCTCCACCAGCAGATGATAGACCCCTTCGACCTTATTTTGCGGGTCGTCATTGCTTTGCAAAAAATACTGCGCCGCACGCAGGCTGTAGGCTTTAAACCTTTCCGGCTCGTTGCGGAACAGATGGCTGCGGATTCCGGCGCGGGTCAAATCGTGCAGCGCGTACCCACGCTCGCTAAAGGTTTGGGTGAAGGGCAGGGCTTGCAAGGAGACGTAAAGTTGCTCGAAGAAATCAGGCTCTTTTTCTTCCGGCTTGTCTTCCTGTAAGAGCGCCGCAAGAATATCGGCGTCGAACCAGTGTACTATGGCTGCCGCAAGGAGCGCGGCGCGTCCGTCCGGCTGATTTTTAACCAATGACATCGCCAGAAGATAGGATTTTTCTTCTTCAGTAGAGGCGTGGAGTAATTTCGTCAAGAGTTCATCCTGCATAACGCGCCTCCTGTTGTTGGCTCTTGGCCAACCGCTCTTTGATAAAGTAGGCAAATGATGACGGTTTGCCGTGAAAGGCTTCATGCAGCAGTTGGAGGTGATCCAACGGGAGTTCGACCCGGCAGGCGGCGGCATAGTCCTGATAGGTCTCCACCGAC
Organism: Paracoccaceae bacterium; assembly: GCA_024227475.1. Lineage (GTDB taxonomy): Bacteria > Pseudomonadota > Alphaproteobacteria > Rhodobacterales > Rhodobacteraceae > Amylibacter. The sequence continues at coordinate 607 of JAAEUI010000052.1, forward strand.
ACGCCGGTTAAAGGGAAATTCTGATGGCAGCGGGTCAATTCTCTGGGCGGCGTCACCAACTCTTGCCCCGCAATCACTGTCACGAGTCTGGTCTGGTTCGCCAGTTGGGGCAGCAGGATTCCGGTGAGCCAGCTTTTGAAAGCTTCTTCGGGGTTATCCCGGTCATACCCATCAAAGATGAGGATGATCTGGGGAGACGCCTGATAATGTCTGAGATCAGAAAAGAAGTATCCTGTGAGAAGCTCCCATTTATCGGCTTCAGCGGCATTCAACGCTTTTGTGAGTTCCATCTTCGCGTCGTTGTATTGTTGAAAAACATCAACTCCGCCTAATTTCAGGACAATGTGCGCGAGGCAGCGTTCCACGGATAGCTGTTCTTTCAAATCCACGCTAATCGTTTTGCAATGGTGCGCCTCTGCAATCTGTTCGTACATGTTGACAAGATGGGTTTTCCCCATGCCGGCCTCGCCATGCGCGAGCAGCAGGCGCGTCTGCGTATCCTCGCCGCTGACAATCCGGGCAAAAGCCTCGCGTTGGTCATCCAGGTTGATCACCGGTTTCTGCCAGTCCAAACGTTTTGGCGTATCAAACAGGTCTGCCGGCCGCTGCGGCCAGATGACGTCAAGCGCCTGTGCCGAAATTGCCAACCCGCGCTGCCCTTCAGCTTTGCGAATATTGATGATGCCGATGACCACGCCGCTGGCCGTATCAACCACTGGTGATCCGCTGTAGCCAGGTTGCAAGACATGTTCAGCATTCGGAAGTTTCAGCCACCAGGCCGAAACCCGGTGCCCAGCGTCGTCTTCGAGAAAGGTCTGCTGTTGTATCTCAAGACGGCCTGTCAAGGTTTCAGAAAGCGAGATAGCAGCGGTTGCGCTATAGCCGTCTTCGCGATAGGTACTGGCACTGAAGC
>JAAEUI010000053.1 GCA_024227475.1 Paracoccaceae bacterium
GATCACTCTCAACCCGCAAACCGCCGCAATCGCTTAAGCCCGACACACAAAACCAATCCGTCCCGAAAACCGGTGACGGAAGCCAGAAACCTGCGCTCGATCAGAAAATCACTGCAAACGGCCATTCATGCAGAGGTCTCTTCATTCTCGTTTCGCCCTTTATTGTGTTGCGTTGTTCCGGGTGCCGACCGGCTTGTTCCGTAAGAAAACTGTCTACCATCGGGTCATCGCGCTTGACCTCTACCCGCCGAATGCGCCTCAAGACTGTGGAAGGATGCACCCCAAGCTGCGTCGCGATGGATCGAATACTGCGGCCCTCTTCCACATGGGCCAGATAACACTCGGTCGCCGAGGTAAAACCGGCCTTGCATGTGGCAGAATCCGAACATCGGTTTTTTTGAGTATTTTTCCGCTTGGCATACAGCAAAGCCATGTTTCGAGCCCATCTCACTCCACAACCCAAGGTTGTTTCTAGAGAACTTTGTCAAAATTTTATATATTTTGGCATTATTCGTTCCAATTGATAATTAAATGAAAATATACCGCTCTGTGGTTTAAGCACTCACGCAACAGTTGATTCTTGCGGCTAATACTTCCAAAGAGGAGAATCCGCAATGACACACTATCCAAAGATTCTGAGCAAACTTCGCCGCCCCAAAATATTGCTGAGAGCAGCCAGATACGGAGTGCCCGTTTACAACCGCGAAACTGATCTTCAGCGAATTACGCGCCTTAATAGTACCGCCTCCGATACGGCCCTGATTGACACCCTGGTTCAACAGGAAAGCAGCTTTGAACAAGCGCGCAAAACGCGCGACACCGCCTACAATGTCGGTAAGCACATCCGGATTCTGACCGCCTTACTGGCCGAAGTCGCGAATTACAGTCTAAAGTCCAGGAAGCGCGCATAAACGCCGGGATCCCGGGATCAGGTTGCGGATTTGGCTTTAACTCGCTGCAAAAACAATGTGTAGTTTTGCCAAGGAAAACCCGGAGGCCCAACCATGTCACTCGATCAAGTTCTCACCCATATTGATGCCGACCAGGCCAACGCTCTGGACCGGCTAATGGACCTGTTGCGGATCGAGAGCATTTCAACAGATCCGGCCTATGCTGAGGCGTGCGATACGGCCGCAGACTGGCTGGTCCGGGATCTCAATTCCATCGGAATCTCCACCAGCAAACGCCCGACTCCCGGCCACCCGATGGTTGTCGGTCACACAGACGGCCCTGGTCAGCACGTTCTGTTTTACGGTCACTATGATGTTCAGCCGGTAGACCCGATTGATCTGTGGGAAAGCCTGCCTTTTGACCCGAAGATCGAGGAGACTGCGAACGGCAAGGTCATCCGCGGCAGAGGGTCATCGGACGACAAAGGCCAACTCATGACCTTTGTAGAGGCCTGCCGAGCCTGGAAATCCGTTACCGGTTCCCTGCCGGTTAAGGTTTCGATTTTCTTTGAAGGCGAAGAGGAAAGCGGCTCACCGTCTCTGGTGCCGTTTATGAAGGACAATGCCGCAGAGCTGAAATCCGACGTGGTCTTCATCTGTGACACCGGAATGGTCGAACCAAACACGCCCTCAATTGTCACTATGCTGCGCGGGCTGCTGGGCGAGGAAATTATCATTACCGGGCCAGACAAAGACCTGCATTCCGGGATGTTCGGCGGCCCCGCGATGAACCCGATTCGGGTGATGAACCGGGCCTTGGCTGCGCTTCATGATGATCAGGGGCGTGTCACGCTCGAAGGGTTTTATGACGGTGTGCCGGAATTGCCGGAGCAGGTGGAGGCGCAATGGAAGGCACTGGATTTCGATGTTGAGGGGTTCCTTGGCGAGGTTGGCCTGAAACACCCGGCCGGCGAGGCGGACCGTTCCGGGCTGGAGCAAATCTGGTCGCGCCCGACCTGTGACGTGAACGGTATCTGGGGCGGTTACACCGGCGACGGTTTCAAAACAGTGCTGCCCTCGCAAGCCCATGCGAAAATCAGTTTCCGCCTCGTCGGGACCCAGGACCCGCTCAAAATCCGTGAAACCTTGCGCGCCCATATGCGGGCCTGTCTGCCACAAGATTGCGAAATCGAGTTTCACGGCCACGGTGCCTCCGCTGCCTCGACCATGCAAGTCGACCACCCCGCCTTTGAAAAGGCCCGGCTGGCGCTGTCAGACGAATGGGAAAAACCCGGCGTCTATGTCGGTTGCGGCGGTTCCATCCCGATCGCCGGGCATTTTCAGGATGTCATCGGCACTCAGTCCATGCTGATCGGGTTTGGCCAAGACGACGACGCAATTCACTCACCGAACGAAAAATATGACCTGCGGTCGTTTCATAAGGGTGTGCGGAGCTGGGCACGGATACTGGCGGCGTTGGCGGATTAGAGAGTTTCGGGTTTAACTTGAACCCCAAGTGAAACCCGAAGCTTCCACGTTATCAGCACCATAGACCAGCGTTTCTACATTAACTTATCTCAAGTTGATGTAGAAACGCCTAAGCCTTTAAAAGGTTCAAATTGGCCCCCAACTGCGGTTGGGTAATTACCGCCTTCTCCCCATCGCTCCGCCGCGTCGCCCCATGCGCGCTTCGGCTTTTTCCAGCCCTTCGCGCAGCACCGTGGTCATCGGGTGATCTGGCGTACCTGCGCCGTATTCGTCCATCAGGGTGCGCAGGTTAGCGGCCATATCCGCCCCAAGCGGCGTGCCGAGGGCCCAATCCAGGAAAACCGTCCGGCATTCCTCATCGGATATGCCCTCCATGCGGTAGCTTTCATAAATCAGCCCACGCGGATCAATGTCGAGGTTGCCTTTGAAAACCATTTTGCCCTCCCTTTTGACTGCAGTTAACCGCAGAATCCCTTGTACCACCTGACCAATGCGTCACTTTCAGTTCAAATAGCGTAAAATTGTCTGCTCCGCGGCTTTGGATTTGCCCGCTATCGCCTTTTGCAGGTCCTCCGCCGTTTTGTGTCCAGTAACCGCCAGAACAAACTCCATCCCTTCCCGCCCCAGCCGTTCAGGATCAAAAGCACCGGCGTAGAGCAACCTGTGCGCCTGCTGAAAGGCGCTGAACAACCGATGCGCCGCAATCAGTTTTTTTGCGTCGTCGGGCGAAATCAGGCCGGCCTGGGCAGCAGCGTCCAGTTGCGCCTTGGGTTCATCAACCGCTGACTTCCCCAGCAAAGTCAGCATCTGGGCCAACAGTTCGATATCCAGCAGGCCACCAGCACGGTCTTTTACGTCCCAATCTCCGGCCCGCACCGTTTTGGCCTCGGCCAGACGCTGCCGCATATCAATAACGTCACCGCGCACCGCAGCGGCGTCGCGCTCCCGGCCAATCACGTCAAGCCTCACCTGATCTATACGCTCGGCAAGCTCTGCTTGTCCGGCAATCACCCTTGCCCGTGTCAACGCCATATGTTCCCAGGTCCAGGCTTTTTCGTGCTGGTATTCAGCAAAAGACGTCAGTGCGGTAGCCACGGTTCCGGTGCGCCCGCTGGGACGCAGGCGCATGTCCACCTCGTACAACGACCCATCCGCCATCGGCGAACTAAGCGCGGTGATCAGGGATTGCGTCAGACGCGAGAAATAAGTGCTTTTGGCAAGTTCTTTTTTGCCATCGGAAAAATCGCCCTCTGCTTCGTAAATCACGATCAGATCAAGGTCTGACGTTGGGGTCATCTGCCGCGACCCAAGCTTGCCCATGGCCAGCACCGCCATCTTCTGCCCCGAAAACCCCCCATAGCGGCGGGAAAACTCTGCAATAACAACCGGAAGCAGCCCCTGCACACAGGCCTGCGCCAAATCTGAATAGGCGCGTTCAGCCTCTTCCAGCGTCGCCAGTTCGCGCAGCACCAGCACACCAATGCGAAAATGATGCTCTTTGAACCAGCGTCGGGTTGCATTCAGCGCGTCCTCGTAATCGGCGCAGTCTCCCAAAATACCAGCCAAACCCGAATGCAGGTCCTCAGATGTTTCAAAGGCTTCAAAAAACCGGCCCGTCAGAACCGCATCAAACACCCCGGTATTACGGGACAGATAGGCTGCCAGTGATGGCGCTGTTGAGCAAATATCAACAAGAAGATCAATAAGTTGCGGGTTGGCCTTAAACATGGAAAATAGCTGAACACCGGCTGGCAGATTGCGCACAAACGTATCAAGCTGCAGCAGGGTATCCTTGGGCCGGTTCGACGCCGCAATCCGCGCAACAAGATCCGGTCGCAGCCGCTCAAACAACTGCACAGCGCGCGGGGAACGCAAAGCTGGCAACCCGGCCCAGCTGTCCATGATTTCAACAAGATCGGAAGACAGAACATCTGCAGCCTCTGCCACCTTGGCGTCCTCGGGCGCTGCAAAAAATTCCTCGGTCGTCTTGTGAACCGATGTCAGGCGTTTGTGGATGTCATGGCAAAAAGCATAGGTGTCCTGCCACCCGCTCAACCGGGCTAGCCGGTCCATGTCGTCACGCTTGACCGGCAACAGATGGGTTTGTGCATCCCGGATCATCTGAATTCGATGCTCGGTCGCCCGGTGAGCCCGGTAAGCCTCGATCAGTTTCTCGGAAACGCCCGGCGGCACCCAGCCTTTAGCTGATAAGGCCTCAAGCGCGCCAACGGTTTTGCTGGAACGCAAGTCCTTGTCCCGGCCTCCGGCGATAAGTTGCTGTGTTTGCGCAAAAAACTCGATCTCGCGGATACCACCGCGCCCCAGCTTCATGTCGTGACCACCCATTTCGATGGAGCCACCCAATCCTTTATGATCACGGATGCGAAGGCGCATATCATGGGCGTCCTGGATGGCAACAAAATCCAGGTGCTTGCGCCACACAAATGGCCCGATCCGCTTGAGAAACCTCTCGCCACCGGCAATGTCCCCGGCACAGGCGCGTGCCTTGATAAAGGCGGCGCGTTCCCAGGTCCGCCCCTCGCTCTCGTAGTAATGCTCCGCTGCATCCATCGGCACACAGACCGGAGTAACCGACGGGTTGGGGCGCAATCTCAGATCGGTGCGAAATACGTAGCCATCCGCAGTGAGATCAGACAGCATCTTTGTCATATTTCGGGTTGCGCGCAGAAACCCGGCCCGGACATCGTAGTAGTTTTCCGGGGTATGCCGGGTCTCGTCAAACACCAGAATAAGGTCGATGTCGGACGAGTAATTCAGTTCAAACGCCCCCATCTTCCCCATTGCAAGCACCGCAATACCGGCACAATCCGAGATGTCTTCCTCGCTGACACCGGGTAATTTTCCACGCCCCTGTTCGCGCTGTATCTGGGACTTGAGGGCCGCATGAGCGGCAAAATCGGCCAGTTCGGTCAGGCGATGTGTTACGGTTTCAAGTGGCCACACCCCGCCAAGGTCACAGGCCGCCAGCAACAGTGCCGCCCGGCGCTTCGCCCGCCGAAGTTCAACGCCAAGTTCTTCGGGTGTGTCTGCGCACACCGCATCCAGAATTGCGCCAAAGCAACGTTCCGGATCCTCTGCCAGCGCTCCCTTGAACCACTCGGCATCCCGTTGCAACAGCCCGCGCAGATACGGGCTTGATCCGGCCATCCCGCCCACCAGAGCACTTGCAGCCCCTTCGGGCAGTTCCAACGCCTCGGCGGCCTCTTCTGCGAAGGCGGGTTCATAGCCAATCGGTGTGGTTTTAATCAAGTCTTTCAGGGCCATATCGCAGCTTGTTCCAACGGCTGTGAAGCGTCAAGTGGGCTTGCAATTTCAACCCGGTTCCTGTTTGTTTTTCTGACTATCAAACACAGTGAAATCTGCATGAGTAAAAGCCTGAAACGCGTCAAGCGCCACGCTGAAGACCTGAACCTCGATATCGAAGTTCGGGAAATGAGCGTTGACACCCACACAGCGCAACAGGCTGCGGACGCGCTTGGGTGTCAGGTGGATCAGATTGCCAAATCCATCATCTTTCGTGGCACCGGTTCCGGTAAAGCGATTCTGTTTCTGACGGCTGGCGGCAACAGGGTTTGCACAGGAGCGGCGGAGAAACTGGCCGGGGAGCCTCTGGGCAAGGCTGACGCCGCCTTGGTCCGAGCGCAGACAGGGTTTGCCATCGGCGGCGTCGCACCAATCGGACATCTCAACCCCATCAGATGTTTCGTTGATCCGCATCTGTGCAGTTTTGAAACTGTCTGGGCAGCAGCGGGAACCCCGAGGCATTTGTTTGGCATCGCTCCGGACGTGCTGATTGCTGCGGCCATGGGTGAAATCAGCGAGTTTACCGAATAAACTTCAGAACCGACTTTGCCGCCCTCAGCCCCGGGTCCTCATCACCCAGCCCAAGCGTCAGAAGTGTTTGCTTACAGGCCTGAAGCTGCGCGTCATGGCTGTCCGGGTTTTTCAAAAGCTCAAGCAGTTCAGGTATGATCAGCTTCGCGGTGCAGTCCTCGAATAGAAATTCGGGGATAACCCGGCTCTCGGTGACAATATTAACCAGATTCGCTGTATCTATCTGTGCCATTTTCTTGACCATCCGGGTGGTCAGATAATTGGCCTTATAGGCAACCACCATTGGGCAGGACGCGGCCGCCAGCTCAAGCGCCACAGTGCCAGATGTTGCCAGTGCTGCGTGACACATATGAAAAACGGCGCGTTTGCGGGCTTCGCTGTGCTCGGCAGAGTGACTTTTGGGATCCAGCAACACCGGTTTGACCGGCCAGTACGCCGTTGAACGCCGCACTTCGGCGGCTACGGCGGATGACATGGGAAGCACGAACCGGACATCCGGCAGTTCTTGTGCAACTTCTTGCGCAACATCACGGTAAACCGGCGCAAGCCGCGCTATTTCACCCTTGCGCGATCCCGGAAGCAGACAAACAAGCTTTTCTGTTTGTGGATTGACACCAAGTTCGTGTGCCAGGTCGGCCATTTCCTGTTCGCTGGGCAACGGTTCGGCCACCAGCGGGTGACCGACAAAATCACAACTCATTCCCGCCGCCTGCATATAGGGTGGCTCAAACGGCAGTAACGCCAGCACATGATCAACGTGTTGCGCCATTCTCTCAGCCCGTTCGGGACGCCATGCCCAGACCGAGGGCGCAACGTAGTGAACCACTTTCAGGCCTGGCAGCGAAGCACGGGCTTTGGCCGCAACGCGCAGACAAAAATCCGGACTGTCGATTGTGATCAGAACATCGGGTTGCAGGTTTTTGATGGCATTGGCCGTCTGGCGAACCCGCGCCAACAGTTTTGGCACCCTTGGCAGAACCTCCAGCAACCCCATCACTGACAAATCCGACATCGGGAACAGGCTGGACAGGCCCTGGGCAATCATTTGCGGCCCGCCTACCCCGTGAAATTCCACAGGCTCAAGCTGCCCTAGTCCTGCCATCAGGGCCCCGCCAAGTTTGTCGCCCGAAGGCTCACCAGCGATAATGAAAACACTGAGAGGCTGGCTCATGTCTTTGGTGCCGGGGCCGGGCTGGCTATCAGAAACAAGCCCAGTTCATCCGCCTTTGCCACGGTCTTATCCCGGTCAAGAATCAAAACCCCACCCGCTTGTACGGCCACCCCGGCCAAACCAGCTCTGGCAGTATTTTCAAGGGTTTGCGGGCCGATCGCAGGTAAATCAACCCGCCAGTCCTGGCCCGGCTTCGGCGCCTTGCACAACACACCCCTGCCCGCCTTCACATCTGTTTTGAACTCAGAAGCAGTTTGTGCAACAAAACCCAGCATTGCGTCGGTGCCTTGAATACTCTCTGCACCCAGGCACAGGCCTTGCGCCACAACCACACCCTGCCCGACGTCCGTTTCACCCAACGCCCGGGCAATGGCAAATCCGCGCTCCATGTCCGCCAGATCATCAGGTAACGGCTGCGCTTTGGTCAATACACCCTCTGGCGCCAACAAGGACTCAAGAAGCTGATGCGGGGCAACAATTTCCAGTTCTTCAGCCTCAAAAATTGCGTTGATGGTGCGTAAAGTTACATCATCTCCGCTTTTCAGGGCGGGCAGCAGGGTTGGGGCGAGTTTCAGGAATTTCCAGTCGAACTTCAGCGGATTGAGCTTGGGCCGCTGCATGGAGCCGGCAAAGGCCACATGCGCGCAGCCAGCCTCTTTCAAAGCTTTGAACAAGGCGGCAGGTCGCTCGAATGTCGCTTTGATCTGTGGGTGCCCCTGTGCCCAGTCAGGTTCAAACCCGGCGAACAGCACAACTACATAATCCCGGCCCTGACGGCGACAGTCCTCGGCCAGAAGCTTTGGCAAATCCCCGTCACCCGAAACAATCGCCAGCGGAGCAGACATGGCATCAACTGCCTTTGCCGGTGGTGACGTGACGGCTGCTGTCTTCCAGGATAAAGCCAGTAACATCCTGCACCAGGGCATTGGAGGCATATTCCAGCTGCATGGTGGAAGCGCGCTCACGCAGCGACCCGCTGCCCGTGAACAACAGTTTAAACGCGCTTCGCAACCCGTTGATATCATTCCGGTCAGCACCACGACGCTTGAGCCCGACGAGGTTAAGACCTTCCAGGGTGGCCCGCTCGCCCATCACGGTTCCATAAGGAATAACGTCAGCAACCACCGCTGCCAGCCCGCCGATCATCGCGCCCCTTCCAACCCGGCAGAACTGATGCACACCGGCAAGCGCCCCAACCACAACATGGTCCTCAATCAGACAGTGTCCGCCCAGCGAGGCGTTGTTGGCCAGAATGACGTGATCTCCTATGACACAATCGTGGCCTACATGCACACCCATCATGAACAGCCCGTCATCCCCGACCCTGGTCAGGCCACCGCCGCCCTCAGTGCCAGGACTCATCGTCACGTGTTCGCGGATGCGGTTGCGCTTGCCGATTTCCAGCTTGGTGCGCTCGCCGCCAAATTTCAGATCCTGGGGAATATGACCGATAGAGGCGAACGGGAAAATTACCGTGTCCTCGCCAACGACCGTCCAACCCTCAACCACCGAGTGCGATTTCAGCTCGACACCGCGTTCCAGCGTGACCTCCGGGCCAACAACGGCCAGGGCGCCGATCTTGCAGTCAGCGCCAATAATCGCGCCATCCTCAATAACTGCTGTTGGATGAATAACTGCGGTTTCGTGAATGCTCATCGGGTTGGCCTTCACTGATTTTCGGGGGGAACCATCATGGCATTGAACTCGGCCTCTGCAACAGTTTTTCCGTCGACCTTGCCCTCTCCCCAGAACCGCCAGACCTTGCCTCGCGCCCGGAGTACGCTGACATGCAATTCCAGAACATCCCCGGGCGTCACCGGCTGGCGGAACTTACATTTGTCTATGGACAGGAAATAGACCAGCATGTCGTTGTCCATCATGTCCATGGTTTTCACCACCATGACAGCAGCCGTCTGGGCCATCGCCTCAACAATTGTAACACCGGGCATGATCGGGCTGGCCGGAAAATGGCCTTGAAAATGCGGCTCGTTGTAAGTGACGTTTTTAATGCCCACAGCACTTTTGCCGACATCAATGTCTTTTACCTTGTCAATCAAAAGGAACGGATAACGGTGCGGAATCATCCGCTTAATGTCTTGAATATCCGCGCTCAAAAGCTGCGAGGTCTCACTGCCATCAGCCATATCTGTTCCCGTTGTCTTGTTTTTGTTCCATTGTGCCTATCAACCCTGCAAGGCCGGATCAACCCGAGAGTTGCGAGCAGGATACTCAGGGATCGGCGACCGCAAGCGCGCCGCTGGCAAACAGCCTATCCAACCGTTTCAGCGCTTCTGAAGTAATGTCCCCTTCTCCGGAACTCAGCAAAACCGCTTGTTCATCCAGAATGTAAATGATGCCGCGTTCTGCCATCAGTTCCTTGATAACTTCTTCCGTTCCGCGAAAAAACGAAACCCGCGCCGTGTCCAGATCTTCTGCCAGTCGCGCCGATTTACTGCCCTGTTCTTTCCGAATCCGTTTGACCTTTTCATCAAACGCAGCCGCAAGGGGTGCAAATTCTTCCGCCGTGACCTGTTTTCGACGCTCGGTCAGTTCCTTTTCTTCCTCTTCAAGCTCGACCTGCAGCGCATCATTCTCGGCAACCAGCACCTGCTGCCGTTCTGTAAGCTGTGCAATCAAGGCCTGACCGTACGCCGATTCATTAAACAGCCGGTCGCGGTTGAGGCTGGCGATCGGCAACGGGGCCTCATAGACCTCGTATTGTTGCCCCTGAGCCGCTTGGGCCACCCCGCTCAAAAAGGCCACCAACACCAAAGCGTATCTAGCCAGAAGAAGCACTTAAAAACGCGTATCGACGGTGAAGCTGAATCTTTGGGTTTTGTCGTAGGTCTGGAATTCTATAGGTTTTGCGAAGTTGAACCGAAGCGGCCCCAAAATGGTGTCCCAGAATATGGAAACGCCAATTGCAGACCGTATGTGCGCTCCGTCATCAATGACGTCACTGCCGCCGGTTTGCGTCACATCCAATCCCCATAGGCTGCCAACGTCAAAGAAGACTCCGCCATGGAGACCATATTCCTCTGGAAAGCCAATGGGAAAACTCGCCTCAAGCCGCGCCAACGCGTAAAATTTGCCGCCAAGCGGGTCACTCAGTCCACCGGTTCGGTCACGCGGACCAATACCAAAAGACTCAAACCCCCGCAGGGTGTTTCCGCCGAGCTGAAAGCGCTCAACGATGCTCGAATTGCCGCCAAAGCTATTAAAGAAACCGCCTTCAATTTCGGCGGATACGACAAACTCCTCGTTCAGGAAACTGCGATAAGCCTTGGCGTTAGCAACGGCCTTGTAATAGGTACGGCTGTCATCGGTGACACCAATTTTATTGTCAATGCTAAACAGGAAGCCGCCGGTTGGATTGACCGGCGAATTTCGCCGGTCCAGCGTGTATTTGGCTCCGAATTCCCCAGCAATGAAAGTTCCCTGTTCCAGCGCGACAAGTTCAGACGAGGTTGCGGCTACATTGTCAATCTTGAACCGCTTCGCGCCAAGCGAAAGCTCCAGCCGGGCGTTCTCGCTGATCGGGAATCCGACGCGGGGGATAAGCCCGATTGCAGCGACATCGTAGCTGGTAAAGGAACTGTTACTGACGCGATAGTAAACATTAATGCCAGCCAGCAGGTCCCGATCATACAACGCAGGCTCAGTAAAATTCAGGTTAAACGCGCGGTCCTCGCCAGAGGTTGTCAAAGAGAACGCAAGAGACTGCCCCCTGCCCAGCAGGTTTTCTTCGGTAAGGCTCATTGTCCCACTCAGGCCGTCGTCGGTTCCATAGCCAACGCCAAACCCCAGCGTCCCGGTTTCCTGTTCCTCAACATTCACGTCAATAACAGCCTGATCAGGTGCGGAGCCCTGCCGGCTTTCAACCGTAACGTTGGCAAAAAAGCCAAGCGCCTGAATCCGTTCCGACGCCTGCCGGATCTCGCGCGGATTAAACGGGTCACCTTCCACCACTTTGAACTGGCGCCGGATCACCCGGTCCAGGGTTGTTGAGTTCCCCTCAATGTCAATCCGTTCAACAAACAGCCTTGAATTTCGGACCAGCTCGAATTCGATATCAATTGTTCTGGTATCGTCATTTCGGTTCACGCGCGGTACTGCCTGCACAAAAGGCAGGCCTTTGTCATACGCAATGATATCCATCCGCTCGAGCGTTACATCCACTTCCTGCGGGTTGAACGGACGACCGGAATTGATTTTTAGCGCCCGTTGATAGTCGTCAATATTGACGTCAGATTCCGGACTGGTGATGGTCATTTCACCAAACCGATACTGCTGACCCTCCTGAACTCTGAAGTTCAGCAGGAAGGAATTTCGTTCCCTCGTAAAATCAGCAGAGGTCGATATGACCTGGGCATCGATGTAGCCGCGCCGGTTGTAGAAATCCCGCAGCTTTTGCTTGTCGAACTCAATCCGGTCCTGAACGTAAGTATCACGCCGGATGATTGCCCTAAACAGCCCCGCCTGTTTGGTCTCCAGAACCTTGCGCAGCCGCCGGTCCGAATATGTGCGGTTGCCGGTAAAGCCGATCCTGTTCACCTCTACCACCCGGCCTTCACGCACTTCGAAAACCAGATCAACCCGGTTATCAGAGCGCCGAATGATTTTTGGCGTGACCCGGGCAGCCAAACGCCCGGCCTGGGCATATGCTTCGGTGATGACAGCAACGTCGGCTTCGGCCTGCGTCGGGGAATACGCCCGGCGCGGCTGGGAGCCAATCAGAGGCAGCAAAACATCATCCTTGATTCGCCGGTTCCCCTCGATCGAGATCCGGCTGATGGTTGGGTTTTCCACCACTTCAATGACCAGACGGCCACCCTCGGGTCGCACATCAACCGTTTCAAACAAACCAGATGCATAGAGGTTTTGCACCGCATCGTTGATTTTGCCCGGAGACACCCGCGCGCCCGGAGAAATACCAGCAATGGTGCGGATAGTGTCAGCATTGATGCGCTGGTTGCCTGCCACATCAACCCGGCTGAACACCGCAGTGGCCTGGGCATTTACCATCGATGTACTGGGAAGTATTACCGGCTGGACCGCCCCCATTACCAATGTCAGAGCAAAAACAGAGCAACTTTTTCGCAACCCATGCCCGAACCGCATGGCGACGCCTGTATTAAACATCCCGATTTCAGCCCCTCAAGATTTCAACCGCACAAATTCGCTACTGCGCCTTAATAATCTATGTTGCACAGGATGCAAAGCCGCATAATTGCGGCTGTCAAAGGCAAAGTGGGTCAGCCAAAGAAGCGAAGACCGTCGTAAAATGTCGCGTAGGCAACAAGCATGATTAGAAATGAAAACCCAGCCAACATGACCACGTGTAGGAATTTTTCGTTCGGAGCTCTGCGAAACACCGCCTGATAGGCGAAAATCAGGAGATGCCCACCGTCAAGAACCGGTATCGGCAGCAAATTCATCAGCCCGATTGCTGTCGAAACGAATGCAATAAAATGCACAAACTCAAAGAACCCCTGTGAAGCTGTATCACTTGACGCAACAGCGATTCCAAGCGGCCCATTCAGGTTTTTTGGCGACAAACCACCGGTAAGTAATTGCGTTATTGTGCTTACAAATCCCTGGGCAATGAACAGCACTTTCTTTGCACCGAAAATGGCGGCTTCCACCGGTCCAACCCGGATAATTTTGGGGTCAAACGCCAATCGCGCCTGCACACCGATCTGGACTTTCTCACCAAAAGTGCCGTCTTCTTTTTCATACGCGGATTTGCGTGGCTTGATGCTTAAGCTGACCTTATCCGCTCCTCGCTGGACAAGCAGCGGAACCCGTTCCTCGGTCGAGGAGACGATGACTTCCTGCAACTGAACGAAGCTATTAATCTGACGGTCGCCAACCTTCAGTATCAGGTCACCTTCCTTTAGTCCGGCACGGGCTGCCGGGGATGTCGGGGTTACAGCGGCAACGGCTGGCAGCCAGAGGTACGGACCGGTAACCGAAATTGTCTCACCGTTCCGAGTTACTGTATACGAACTGGTCAAAGCAGGCTGATCGACTTCCCGCAGTTTCCTCAAGTCCTCGTTCGTGGAAATCGTAATTCCATCAATGCTTCGGATGACATCGTCTTTTTGCAACTGGCTTTCAATTCCGTGGAATTGATACACCTCTCCAACCACAGGATCGTTGGTATAAACTCCGGTGCTGACAAAAAGGATGGCGAACACTACGGTTGAAAACACGAAGTTCACCGCCGGACCGGCAAAAACCGTCAGCGCTTTGCGGTACAGTTTGGCCCCGGTGAACGTTCTTTGCGCCATTTCATCAGGCAGCGCATCAATGCCTGCCTGATCGGTTGTTCCACTTGCACTGTTGGCATCACCCAGAAATTTTACGTATCCACCCAGCGGCAAGGCAGCGATCTGCCATTTGGTTCCGCGCTTATCCACCCATGATGTCAGCACCCTGCCAAAACCGATGGAGAAAGCTTCGGCGTGAATTCCACACCAACGGCCAACAATGTAATGGCCGTATTCGTGGACAAACACCACAACGCTGAGTGCAATAATGAACGGCACCAGCCCGGACAACGCGCCGCCAACCAGCGGAATATAGGTCAGAAAATCAAACATTTATGTCCTTACTCAACTCCACGGCCCGGGCCCTGGCCATATTATCTGCCTGGGTGATCGCATCAAGGTTCGGTGCGCTATCCTGCCCTTCAATCTGGGTGCTTTCCAGTGTTTTTTCAACAATGCGGGCCATGTCCAGAAACCCGATCCTGCGATCCAGAAACAAATCCAGCGCCTGTTCCTTTGCCGCATTGAACACCGCCCCGCTCAGCCCGCCGCGCGCCATGACCTGCTCAGCCAGTGCAATGGCCGGAAAACGATTCGTATCCGGGTGTTGAAATGTCAAAGCTCCGAGGGTTCCAAAATCCAGCCGTTCGACGGGTAAATCAGCCCTTTCAGGCCAATTTAAGGCGAACCCGATGGGTGCGCGCATATCCGGCGGCCCCAGATGCGCCATCAGCGCCCCATCGGTGTAACCCACCATCGAGTGGATGATTGACTGCGGGTGGATAATGACCTCGATCTGATCCGCCCTGACATCAAAAAACGCATAAGTTTCAATCAACTCCATTGCTTTGTTAAACATGGATGCGCTGTCGATGGAAATGCGCTGGCCCATGTCCCAATTGGGGTGCGCAACCGCCTGTTCAGGGGTCGCCTTCGCCATGTGTTCGAGGCTGGCGTTCAGGAACGGGCCGCCTGACGCGGTCAGAATGATCCGCTCAACCACTTTGTCCTGCCCGTTTATGCACTGGAAGATCGCCGAATGCTCGCTGTCCACCGGCAAAAGCGTTGTCTCATGCCGGATACACACCGATTTGAGCAGGGTGCCGCCGCACACCAGACTCTCTTTGTTGGCAAGCGCCAGCACACGCGCCTGCTCAGCCACTCTGAGGCTGATCTCCAGCCCGGCAAACCCAACAACCGACACCATTGCCCAGTCGGTGGGAATGTCCGCCGCTGCCAGTAAAGCTTCTCGCCCGGCTGTGGCTTTGGTTCCGCTTCCAGCCAGCGCAGCCTGCAGGTCAGGCAACAATTCGGTGTGAGCAGTAACGGCAAACTCCGCCCCCAACTGCTGCGCCTGTTCGGCGAGCAACCCGATATTTCGCCCCCCGGTAAGCACAACAACCTCAAAGTCTTCCGGGCGGCGCGCGATCAGATCAATGGTATTCTGCCCGACCGACCCGGTTGCGCCAAAAACCGAAACGCGCCGCATCAAACCAGCCCCAGTGCCAGACCAATTGACAACAAAAGGCCCGCACCCAACAGCCCGTCAAACCTGTCCAGCAGCCCGCCGTGCCCGGGGATCAGCTGCGAGCTGTCCTTTATGCCAGCCGCCCGCTTCATGGCGCTTTCGCTCAAATCTCCGGCCTGTGACGCCATTGAGACGAGAACAGACGTCAAGACGATCGTCACAGTACCCAGCCCCGAACTCAACGCTACAAGCCCGACAACCGCCGCACCAATCCAGCCGCCAATGGTCCCGGACCAGGTTTTTTTCGGGCTGATCCGCACCCATAACTTGGGGCCACCGATAAGCTTCCCAGCGAAATATCCGCCGATATCGGTCGCAACCACGCACAGAATTAGCCAAAGTGTCCAGTCTAGCCCGGTCCCGACCCGAAACAAATGCAGCGCCGCGCAGGCCAGTACAATAGCACCCCCTCCAAACACAACCGCCATTGGCCGACCCTTGTGCCCGGTAATCGCAACACCGGCGGCCATGGCCCCGGTCACCAATGCCCAGACATTTGGTAAAAACAACAGGCACAAAAGTGACGCCGCCAGCAACAACCCAAAGACCAGCTGCACAATCGAAACCGGGCAGTGCATTCGGCTGAGTTCCCATCCCATCAGCCCGGCAACGACAATCAGCACGACCGCAAACACGTCGCCACCAAGCCACAGAGCGCCCAGGCCGACGACCAGCATCGCCACTGCGGAAAGCGTTCGTGCTGTCAGATCAGAAAAATCGGCCCCGGCATTCATCGGATCGCCGTGGCCCCAAACCGCCGGTCTCGTCCATTGTAGTCATTCAGCGTCTTCACGACTTCCTTTAAGGTGAAATCCGGCCAGGCGGTTTCGGTAAAAATATACTCCGCATAAGCACATTGCCAGGGCAGGAAATTCGACGTGCGGTATTCGCCTGAGGTTCGGATTACCAAATCCGGGTCGGGGATATCGGCTGTATCAAGGAAATTTGAGATCGAGGCTTCGGAAATCTCTTCAGGCTTTAACATTCCCAGTTTGACCGCTTTGGCCATGCGCTGGACGGCGCGTGTAATCTCGTCCCGCCCGCCATAGTTGAGCGCAACCGTCAGATTGAGCCGCGTGTTCTTTTCGGTCAGTTTTTCCAGTTCGGCCATCAGGCCCTGCAGTTTGGCGTCCAACCGCGAACGGTCGCCTATAAACCGCACCCGAACTTTGTCTTTGTTCAAAGTCTCGGCTTCGCCGCGGATGTAGCGGCGGAACAGGTTCATCAATCCGGTCACTTCGCGTTCGGATCGTTTCCAGTTCTCGGTCGAAAACGCAAAAATGGTCAGGTACTCAATGCCAAAATCAGGACATGCCCGCACCAGTTCGCGCACCCGATCGACGCCTTTGACGTGGCCTTTGAGCCGTTCCAGCCCGCGTGCTGTCGCCCAACGGCCGTTGCCGTCCATGATAACGGCGACGTGCCGCGCCGATTTATCCGGGCCTTGAATGTCCGACATATTTTGTCCTGCTGCTCTGATCCTGCGGGTTTTAAACCTGCATGATCTCTTCCTGCTTGCTCTCCAAAGCCTGATCTATATTGGCGATGGCCTGATCTGTGAGCGTCTGGATTTCGTCGTGCCAGATGTGCTGATCGTCCTCGCCCATACCCTCGGCCTTGCCCTTCTTGATCTGGTCCATACCATCTTTGCGCACGTTGCGTACAGCTATTCGCGCGCTTTCGGCATATTGACCTGCAACCTTAGCGAGTTCCTGCCGGCGTTCTTCGTTCAGTTCCGGAATTGGCAGACGTATAACCATGCCATCGCCGACGGGATTGATCCCCAGCCCTGAATTGCGGATCGCTTTTTCTACTGCACCAAGCAGCGACTTGTCCCAGACAGTCACCGTGATCATTCGTGGTTCAGGGACATTCACGGTCCCGCATTGGTTCAGGGGCATTTGCGAGCCGTAAGCTTCAACCATGACAGGTTCAAGGATCGAAGCCGACGCCCGCCCGGTGCGAAGTGAGGCAAATTCCGTGCGCAACGCGGTCATTGTCCCGTCCATCCGACGCTCCAGACCGTTGAGATCAACTTCTACGTCCGACATTGCCATGGCCTCCTAATTGTTGCCTACGATGGTATATGTCCCCTCGCCGCGCAAAATACCAGCAAAACCACCCGGCTCGTCCAGCGAAAAAACCACGATCGGCTTGTTGTTGTCCCGCGCCAGTGCGATCGCTGAGGCATCCATGACTTTCAGGTTCTTTTGCAAGACCTCGTTATAGCTGACGTCTTTGTAGCGTACCGCGTCGGCATGCACCTTGGGATCCTTGTCGTATATTCCGTCAACCTGCGTACCTTTGAAAATCGCTTCGCAGCCCATTTCGTTGGCCCGCAAGGTGGCTGCGGTATCCGTGGTGAAATACGGGTTGCCGGTTCCGGCCGCAAAAATACAGACCCGTTTCTTTTCCAGGTGCCGTACCGCGCGGCGCCGGATGTAAGGTTCGCAGACCTGATCCATCGGAATGGCAGAAATGACGCGGGTGAAAACACCAAGCGCCTCAAGCGCGCTCTGCATCGCCAGGGCGTTCATGACAGTGGCAAGCATCCCCATGTAATCCGCTGTCGTTCGCTCCATCCCCTGCGCCGATCCCTGCAATCCGCGAAATATGTTTCCGCCGCCGATAACCAGGCAAATCTCAACATCCAGGTCGTGTACCGATTTGATTTCTTTTGCTATTTTTTCAACTGTTGGGGGGTGTAAACCAAACCCCTGATCGCCCATAAGTGCTTCGCCCGAAATTTTCAGAAGAACCCGCTCATATTTCGGATTCGCCTCGCTTTGCGCGTCTTTGGACATGCACGACTCCCCATTCTGCTTTTGCGCGGCAAACTGTCTGAAATCCACCAGCGTTTCAATGGCAAAATCAATTCATCTGGCGTAATAGGGACCGAAAACAACAACAGATGCCCGCGCAAATGACCAACTCCACCCTCCCGGTTTTGATCGCCGGACCAACAGCTTCTGGCAAATCGGCGCTGGCGCTGGCGTTGGCCCGGCAAACCAGGGGTTGCATCATCAACGCCGACGCAATTCAGGTTTACGATTGTTGGCGCGTTCTTTCAGCCCGCCCCAGTCCTGAGGAAGAAGCAGAAGTCCCACACTTCCTCTACGGACACATCGGTTATTGTGACAGCTACTCCACCGGCCAGTGGTTACGCGATGTTCAGCAACGGATCAAAACCGCAGATGCGGCCGGTCAGCGCCCCATCATCATCGGTGGTACCGGATTGTATTTTTCTGCCCTAACCCAGGGTTTGGCCGAAATCCCGGAAACCCCGGATGAACTGCGAGCGCAAGGCAACGATATTCGGCTGGCTGGCGGTCGGCAGGATTTCATTGACTATTTGCAGAGCAACGATCCTGAAACGCTGGGCCGGATAGATGTTCAAAACCCGGCCCGCCTTCAACGAGCCTGGGAAGTTCACAAAGGTACCGGTGCCGGTCTGGTCGAATGGCATCGCAGAACGCCATCTCCGGTGCTGCCGCCCCAAAATTCAATCCGCCTTGTTATGGATTGTGACCGCGACTGGCTGGCCGACCGCATCGACCGACGGTTTGATTTGATGATGGCGGATGGGGCGCTTTCAGAAGTTCAAAAGGTATGTGACCTAGGGTGGGAACCGCATCGACCGGCGTCTCAGGCTATTGGCGCCCGCGAATTGGTGGCTCACCTTGACGGCGAACTGGCGATCAATGATGCGATTGAAAGAGCGAAAGCCCAGTCCCGCCAATATGCAAAACGGCAGCGCACCTGGTTTCGCAACCGGATGAAAGACTGGCAAAGGATAGACGCCACTACCGCAGCAGCGGCTCCCGAGACAGTTTTAGCCATCATCAGCCAAAGGTCCTAATTTCGCCATCTCGGATTTCTATTTGAAACTAGCTGATAATTGTGTAGCTAATGAAGCCTGCACTTCGGGTTGAAAAAGATGGACGCACAATCACCGGCTCTGCTGGAAGACAAAGAACAACGCGTGTTTGTGGGTTCGCTGGCTGGAACGCTGCGCAGTTCCAATCCGGAACTGCGGTTGGACAGTTGCAACGGGCTGCATAAATTTTTCTGGATTTCCAAGGGCAACGGGCGTTGCATGATCAACGGAGTTACCCGCAGCTTTGGCCCCAACACAGCAATTTTTATCCCCAGCGACGTTCCCCACCGGCTCGAATTGTCCAACAATGTCTTTGGCACGATTGTTACCCTTTTTCCGTCCATAGGCGTGTCGCTGCCGGATCAGACAGTTTTCCTGCCCATCCTCAATCTGATGGATCAAAAACAGATCGCCAACCGGTTTGGTCGGGTGTTTTCCGAATTCAATACCACCGGCGTGGGGCGCAATATCGCTGTCGAATACCTTGTTGGCCTGCTGGCAGTCCACCTTGCACGGATGGCGCAGAAGCACTTCAAGTCGTCAAAAATCTCTGCTTCTCAACGGCTTATGGAAGGGTTTGTGAACCTGTTGGAACGTGATTTTCGCTCCGCACGCATCTTGACGGAATACGCGCAGGAACTTGGCGTCACGCCAACCCATCTGACCCGGGTGTGCCAGCAAGTGAACGGCAAATCCGCCTCTCGCCTTATTCAGGAACGGGTTTTGAGCGAGGCGCGGATGATGTTGATGAATACCGACCACAAAATCCTGGAAATATCCAATCATCTCGGGTTTTCTTCGCCGGCCTATTTTACACGGTTGTTCTCTTCCAAGCTTGGGAAAACACCTAAAGAATTTCGGCGTTCCCAAGCCAGGCTAACCCAACGCCATTGATGCCCTGCATTTTTCCGGCCCGCTCTATCTTCCTCTACACTCCCAATAAAATGACGGATATCGGCTGAAACGGGCCAACCGACTTTGCTTGCGTTAAACTACCTTCTGTCGCATTCTGACAAACAGGTGTCGCAAAGCTGCCAACATCAGAGACGCAAAAAAGGTGTGCTGAGCGAACACATCTGCTATCGTCGCATGTGGTTAAAGTGCTTTGCCGAGGGGGGGCTGACGACGAGAGAGCAACAATCGCACACAGAACGGTGATTTTGCAACACGATACAAAAAATACAGACCATTGGGTCAATCAGGGAGAAAAGTATGACCAAACACACATCTATCAAACCAGTGCATCCAGCTGTGGAAATGTACGCCAAAGAACACAAGGCCGGGCTGTTGTCTCGCCGCGAGTTCATGGTGCGCGCCACCGCATTGGGCGCCACAACTGCTGCTGCTTATGCCATGATCGGTGTTGCTGCGCCTAAGGCAAACGCCGCAGCAAAACAGGGCGGCACCATCCGGATGCAAATGGAAGTTCGTGCACTGAAAGACCCGCGCACATATGACTGGACCCAGATCGCATATTTCACGGCCGGTTGGCTTGAATATCTTGTCGAGTATAACTCTGATGGCTCCTTTGAAGGTATGCTGGTGGAAAGCTGGGAAGCCAATGATGACGCCACCGAGTACACATTGAACGTCCGCAAAGGCGTCAAGTGGAACAATGGCGATGATTTCACCGCAGACGATGTTGCCCGCAACATTGCGATGTGGTGTGAAAAAGATGTTGAAGGCAACTCGATGGCAGGTCGGATGGCGTCCCTCATCGACGCCAACACCAACAAGGCGCTTGAAGGCGCGATTACCGTTGTCGACAGCCACACCGTGAAACTGTCGCTGCCAAACCCGGATATCACCATCATCCCGGGCATGGCGGATTATCCTGGGGCAATTGTTCACAGCTCGCACAACCCTGACGATATGCTGGGCACTGCTGTTGGCACGGGCTACATGAAGCCCGAAAGCCTGGAAGTGGGCGTGAAAGGCGTCATCGTTCGCAACGAAGATCACGAATGGTGGGGAACTGCTGCTGGCAAAGGCGGCTATGCAGATCGCATCGAGTACATCGACTACGGCACCGACCAATCCGCTTTGGTTGCGGCTTACGAAGCCGAAGAAGTAGACATGAACTATGAAACAACCGGTGAATTCGTCGACTTGATAACCGGCATCGGCCTCACCCAATCCGATGTGGTTTCCGGTGCAACAATTGTGATCCGGCCAAACGCCAGGGTCGAACCTTATGGCGACAAGCGCATCCGTCAGGCCCTGGCCATGGCAGTCGACAACGCTGTCTGTCTGGAGCTCGGCATCAATGGTAACGGTATTCCGGCAGACAACTGCCATGTCGGGCCGGTCCACCCGGAATGGGATTCCTCAGTGACGCGGATTCCACATGATCCTGCCAAAGCCAAAGCGTTGATGGACGAAGCCGCGCCTGATTTCGAGCACGAGCTGCTGTCGATCGACGATGACTGGCGGAAAAACACCACGGATTCGGTTGCTGCGCAATTGCGCGAAGCTGGCATCAAGGTGAAGCGGAACGTTCTGCCGGGTTCGACCTTCTGGAACGACTGGGCAAACTACCCGTTCAGCTCGACCAACTGGAATCACCGCCCCTTGGGCACTCAGATTCTCGGTCTGGCGTATCGCTCCGGCGAAGCCTGGAACGAAGCAGGCTTTGCCAATGCTGAATTCGACGCTCTGCTGGCTGAAGCCAACTCGATTGCGGATGCCGACAAGCGCCGCGTCGTGATGGGCAAACTTCAGGCCATCATGATCGAGGAGGGCGTAACTATTCAGCCCTACTGGCGCACGGTAACCCGACATCACGTCGAAGGTATTGTTGGCGCCGATATGCACATCGCTTACCTACCCCAAATCTACAAATGGGGCTGGGCTGCCTAACCGACAAAGATTTTGGGCCGCGAAATTTCGCGGCCCTTTTTCGTAGCATCAACTGCACCGGGTTTTCGGTGTTGTTGAAAAAGCAAGGTACAAAAAACCTGCGTTAATGCCTACCAACAGGGGCTCAAATCATGGGAATGTTTATCCTTCGCCGCTTGGGTGTGATGATCATCACAGCACTCTGCCTGACGTTCGTCGTTTTCTTTATGACGAACTTATATCCAAACCTCGAAAAACTCGCCAAGACCCAGGGCAACTTCCGGATGTCTGAAGAACAGGTAGCCACCTGGCTGGACAACCGAGGGTACACCCGGCCCATGCTGGTAAAATACGGCGAATGGCTTGGAGTTGTCCCCGGGTTTGTCGTTGAAGGAACGGATGGCGAAACCCGCGCCCGTTGCGCCCGCCTGGGCTCTGACGTCGCCGAGGCTCCTCGGTTTTGCGGTGTTTTACAGGGTGACTGGGGGTATTCCTCCCAGTTCAAGGAACCCTCTTCCAAGGTTCTGTGGAAACGACTCGGCCTCACCGGATTCTTGATGTTGTGCGCCCTCATTCTGACGATTCCGGTTGCCCTGGTAATCGGCATCCTTGCAGGCATGCGCGAGGGCTCGAAAACCGACCGCTCCCTGTCAACATTCTCAATTCTCACATCCGCAACACCGGAATATGTCTCCGGGGTGGTGCTGATCGCCGTCTTTGCGTCTTCTGCAGTGGGTTTAAAATGGTTCAAGGGTTCGGCAACCAAGGCAATGACAGACGCAAGTTTTGAAAACTTCACATTGCCGGTCCTCACGATTGCCTTGTTCTCCATCGGCTACATAGCCCGGATGACGCGGGCTTCGATGACCGAGGTTATGACAGCCCAATACATCCGGACGGCTCGGCTCAAAGGCGTATCTTTCCAGAACATCGTGGTCAAACATGCGTTGCGCAACGCGCTCATCGCGCCGTTCACGGTGATCGTCCTGCAAATCCCCTACCTGCTGACCGGCGTGGTCATCACCGAAACCTTGTTCAACTACAAAGGCTTTGGGTGGTTGCTGGTTCAATCAGCAGGTAACAACGACATCGACATGCTTCTGGGTGTGTCCGTCATCTCTGTTGTGATCGTTCTGTCGACCCAGCTGATATCTGATATCGGCTATGTCTTCCTGAACCCACGCATCCGAATTTCTTAAGGGAGGACGACATAATGGAACCTTTGTCCTGGATCGAAATCATCGTTCGCGTCCTCTATCAGTTCTTGCCGGTCTGGCTATCGATGGCAGTTGTCTTCATCGGCTCAATGGCTTTCAAAAAACGGCTCGGGCTTTACGGGCGCATTTTTGACAGCCCTATCGGTATGTTCGGATTTGCGCTGGTCATTTTCTGGGCCTTCACGGCGTTTTATGCGGGCTTCTTTGATCTGATAGCCACGCATGACGCGCTGTCACAGGTTTCGGGAATGAAAAACAAATCCCCCGGCACGCCCTACGCCGGGGCCGAGGCTGGTGATTATCCCTATTACCTTCTGGGTGGCGACACGCTGGCCCGGGATGTTTTCTCGCGCATGGTCAAAGGTTCGGCAATCGTCCTTTCCATCGCGCCGCTTGCCACTTTGTTTGGCTATTGTGTTGGGATCACGCTTGGCCTTCCGGCGGGTTACTATGGCGGGCGGGTTGATACCTTTCTGTCGTTCCTTGCCAACCTCATCCTCGCCTTCCCGGTGATCCTGCTGTTTTACCTGCTGGTGACCCCCGAAATCATCGCAACGGGCATCCCGATGTATATGGCAGCGGTGTTCTTCATCTTCCCGATCGTGTTTCTGGTGGTGCTGCTGAACTCGCGCTATCATGTGCTGCCCAAGGTCCGCACACCGCTGATATCGATCACCCTGATACTCGGCCTGTGGCTCTATTTCTCGACAATTTCAGAATCCGGCCGCGGAACCTGGGTGGATTTCTGGCCCGGGGCGCTTGATCTGTTCAACATCCCCGGCGGGGTGCTGGTGGTGTTCATCGCAGTTGTGTTTGTGAACTCGCCCACCATTTTCCGGATCATGCGCGGACTGACGCTGGACGTGAAAACCCGCGACTATGTGGCTGCGGCGCAAACAAGGGGCGAAACAGCCTGGTACATCATGCTGTGGGAAATCCTGCCCAACGTGCGGGGCCCGCTGATCGTGGATTTCTGCCTGCGCATCGGCTACGCCACAATCCTGCTGGGAACCCTGGGCTTCTTCGGCCTGGGTCTGCCACCGGAAAGCCCGGATTGGGGATCAACCATTAATACCGGCCGCAAGCTCTTGTCGGTCTATCTGCACCCTGCCCTTGCACCGGCGTTCAGCCTGCTGAGCCTTGTCCTGGGCCTGAACCTGCTGGCCGACGGCCTGCGTGAAGAATCGCTGAAAGACTAAGGAGAGAAACGATGGCAAAATGGGACTATGACGGCCCAATCCTTGAAATCGACAAGCTCTCGATTTCATTCTTCACCCGCGCTGGCGAAATTCCGGCGGTGATGGATTTTTCCACCACCGTTCTGCCCGGCGAAGCCATGGGGCTGGTAGGCGAATCCGGTTGTGGCAAATCCACTGTGGCACTCGGCGTCATGCAGGATTTGGGAGTGAACGGCAAAATCGTCGGTGGCACCATCAAGTTCAAGGGGCGCGACCTCAATCAGATGAGCCAGGAAGAGCTGCGCGACCTGCGCGGCTCGGAAATCGCGATGATCTATCAGGAGCCGATGGCCTCGCTCAATCCGGCAATGAAGGTCGCCCAACAGCTGATGGAAGTGCCGATGATCCACCAGGGCACCCCAAAGGAAGAGGCCTATAACATGGCCCTTCAGGTGGTCGAGGATGTGAAACTCCCCGACCCTGCACGGATCCTTAGCAGCTACCCGCACCAATTGTCGGGCGGGCAGCAACAGCGGATCGTTATCGCTATGGCGCTGATGTCCAAACCTTCGCTGCTGATCCTCGATGAGCCGACCACAGCGCTTGATGTGACGGTAGAGGCCGGGATCGTTGATCTGGTCAAGGAGCTGGGCGTGAAATACGGCACTTCTATGCTGTTTATCTCCCACAACCTTGGCCTCATACTCGACACCTGCGACAGGCTCTGTGTGATGTATTCCGGCGAAGCCGTGGAAACCGGCTCCATTGCTGATGTGTTCGACAAGATGCAGCACCCCTATACCAAGGCACTGTTCCGCTCGATCCCGTTGCCTGGTGCTGACAAAAACGCCAGCCCCCTGGTGGCTATTCCAGGGAACTTCCCCCTGCCCCATGAACGCCCGTCAGGCTGTAACTTCGGGCCCCGGTGCGATTTTTATGAAGAAGGTCGCTGTAACCTGGACGACATCAAAATGGTGCCGATCCCTGGTGATGACCGTCATGATTCGCGCTGCCTGCGCATCGACGAGATTGACTGGGATGCCAAGGTCGAGGCTGGTGATGACAGCGGCAAGGTTGAAACCGGCGATGTCGTGCTCAAGGTCGACAATCTCAAGAAATACTACGAGGTTGCGGCCAACGCCATTTTTGGTGGCGGCGAAAAACGCGTGGTCAAGGCCAACGAAACCCTGTCATTCACCGCACATGAGTCAGAAACTCTGGCAATTGTGGGTGAATCCGGCTGTGGTAAATCTACACTGGCAAAGGTCTTGATGGGTCTGGAAACGGCCACCGGCGGCCACGTTTCCCTGAACAACCTCAGTGTTGAACAAACCCCGATCGAGGATCGCGACACCAAAACCGTGTCCTCTATCCAGATGGTTTTCCAAAACCCGTTTGATACCCTGAACCCGTCGATGACGGTGGGCAACCAAATCATCCGAGCGCTTGAAATCTTCAAAATCGGCAACACCCCGAAAGAGCGGGAAAAGCGCATGCTGGAATTGCTTGATCTGGTCAAGCTTCCCCGCGCATTCGCAACCCGCATGCCACGACAGCTTTCAGGTGGCCAAAAACAGCGCGTCGGGATTGCGCGCGCCTTTGCCGGGGATGCCCAGGTTGTGGTCGCAGACGAGCCGGTTTCAGCGCTGGACGTATCGGTTCAGGCCGCGGTGACGGACCTCTTGATGGAAATCCAGCGGGAAAACAAAACCACGCTACTGTTCATCTCCCATGACCTCTCGATCGTTCGCTATCTGTCTGATCGGGTGATGGTGATGTACCTTGGCCATGTGGTGGAAATGGGCTCGACCGAAGAGGTCTTCTCGCCCCCCTATCACCCCTATACCGAGGCGCTTCTGTCAGCCGTTCCGATTGCCGATACATCAGTCGAGAAAAAGCGGATCGTGCTGGAGGGCGACATCCCTTCAGCGATGAATCCGCCCCCGGGCTGCCCGTTCCAGACCCGGTGTGGACACAAGGAAAACGTGCCCAACAACCTCTGTGAACAAGAGATCCCGCCGATGCGTGATCTGGCGGGCACGCAGCAAATCAAATGCCATCTAGCACAGGAATGGCTCGACAAGATGGAGCCAGTCATCAAAATCGCTGCCGAATGATTTGACAATCTCAAATCGTTGAATTTTGAATGGGCCGGAACTATCCGGCCCATTTCATTTTGGAGCGGTCCCATGACCCGTTTCGCTCCCCCCCTCCCGATCCGCAAGGCAAACGGTGCCGCCGTAACACCTTGTGCAATCACGCGGGATGTTACCGTCATCGCAATGCAAGCTTGCAACTCCTTGAAATGAAGTACATTCACTTAGGTCACAGACCCATAGCATTTCTACATTAATCTGAATCTCTCTAATTCCGATTTGTATACGTGCCTTCGGAAACATCA
>JAAEUI010000054.1 GCA_024227475.1 Paracoccaceae bacterium
CTGATACCGAAGATCTGGTGGCAAAGCTGCACGAGCAGAAGGGCATCACCATCACCCACGAGGTTTTGGAAGGCGCAGGTCATTTCTTTGAGAACGACCATATGGATACGATGATCGGCTCGGTTGACGCCTATGTGCGCCGACGGCTGACGGAAAACACGCGGTAGATTTTCACGGGGATGACAGGTTTGGCCTTGTCACCCGCCCCCCGCAAACCGGCTCCCGGCACCCAGTTGTCCCCGGCCCAGACGTCGGCAATCCACGCAACACCCGAACCGCAAGATAGGCAAAAGCCTGCGCCTCCAGCATATCGCCATTAAGACCAATGTGCTCGACCGGCTGAACCGGTGCGTTAAGTCGTTTGGCCAACTCCCGCATCAGGGTTGGATTCTTGGCTCCGCCGCCACAAACCAGCCAGCGTGTAGGAACGGTTTCCAGATGTTGCTGGCTCTGCGCCACACAAGCGGCGGATAAGGTGGTTAAGGTTGCTGCGGCATCTGCGTCTGACAGGCCAGCAACCAAATCCAGAACATCGGCAAAATCATTGCGATCCAGCGATTTTGGCGGCGGGCGGTTGAAATAGGCACGGCCCAATACCTCAGCAATGATGGAGTCATCCACCTGCCCGCTGGCCGCCAGAGCACCGTCGCGATCGTAGTCCTTACCCAACCTCTGCTGCATCAGATCATCAATCGGCGCATTGGCCGGGCCAGTATCAAAGGCGACCAGAGCTCCGGGTTCTTCTGGCGCTGCTTTTGCCGAGTCGACAATTGTAACGTTGCCAACGCCGCCAAGATTCAGAAATGCAGCCGGTTCGGTCAGGCCAGCCCATTTGGCGCAGGCAAAATGGAAAAATGGCGCCAGCGGAGCGCCTTCGCCGCCCGCATCCATATCTGCGCTGCGAAAATCCCAAACCACCGGCTTTTGGCAATTGAGCGCGATCAGGTTTCCGTCACCCAGTTGATGTGTACGAGCAGCGACGGGATCATGGGCCAGGGTCTGGCCATGAAAACCCACCAAATCGACACTTTCGAATTCTCCGATGGTCTGTAAATGGGTATCTTCGACAACATTTTTTGCCTTTTGCAGCACCGGCCCGTCGTCCTGTGGCCACAACCCCTGTGCGGCAGAAATTACAGTTCTCTCCCATAGGTCATAAGGCCGAAATACACGCTTTCCGAACTCGACGATCCGCTCCCCATCCGTCAGCACCATCGCCCCGTCGACCCCGTCCATCGACGTGCCAGACATCAGCCCCAGCGCCCAGATCGGTTCGAATTCCACCAATGCTCTTTCCTTTCACCACAAACCCGCTATACCACGCGAACCCGATACAAAAGGACGACAAAGACCGATGACATACAAGCCCAAATCAGAGTTTCTGCACGTGATGCAGACACGGGGCTTCTTGCAGGACTGCACAGACCTGGAGGGGCTCGACGACCGCCTTCTCAAAGGTGTTGTGCCCGCCTACATCGGGTTTGACGCCACCGCGAAATCTCTGCACGTTGGCTCGCTGATCCAGATCATGATGCTGCGCTGGTTGCAGGAAACCGGGCATCAACCGCTGGTGCTGATGGGCGGGGGCACAACCAAGGTGGGTGACCCGTCGTTTCGCGCTGACGAACGCCCGTTGCTGACCGAAGATCAGATCGACGCCAATATCGCTGGCATTAAACAGGTGTTTTCGGCCTATGTGACCTTCGGCGAGGGCGCATCTGACGCCAGAATGCTCAACAACGCGGAATGGCTCGACAACCTCAATTACCTCGAATTTCTGCGCGACGTCGGGCGGCATTTCTCGGTCAACCGAATGCTGTCGTTCGAAAGCGTGAAATCGCGATTGGACCGGGACCAGTCACTCAGCTTTCTGGAATTCAACTACATGATTTTACAGGCCTATGATTTCATGGAACTGAACCGCCGTTATGGCTGCCTGTTGCAGATGGGCGGTTCTGATCAGTGGGGCAATATCGTCAACGGCATAGATCTGTCCCGCCGGATCCTGAAATCAGAAGTCTACGGGCTGACTTCTCCGCTGCTGACCACCTCGGACGGCAAGAAAATGGGTAAATCCGCCGATGGTGCCGTCTGGCTCAACGCCGACATGCGTTCCCCTTACGAGTTCTGGCAGTTCTGGCGCAACACCACGGATGCAGACGTCGGGCGGTTCCTGAAGCTTTACACCGAATTGCCCCTAGATGAATGTGATCGGCTTGGGGCCCTGGAAGGCTCGGAAATCAACGATGCAAAGATTACATTAGCCAATGAAATCACTACACTGGCGCATGGTACTGAAGCTGCAACTACTGCAGAGGCGACGGCCCGTGAAGTGTTCGAAAAAGGCGGTGTCGGGGATGATCTGCCTACAGTTTTGTTGCCGGCAACGGATGTGGGTGAGGCGATTTCTATCGTGCAGTTGTTGGTTAAGTCCGGTCTCGCGGGCTCTGGCAAAGAGGCCAAGCGACTGATCGCAGATGGCGGGGCCAGGCTTGATGATGCAGCCGTTACCGACGCGGGCCTAATGGTATCAGCCCAAGCGCTGACCCAGTCAGTGAAACTGTCCGCCGGTAAAAAGCGCCACGCACTGGCCCGCATTTCAGGTTAACCCACCCTTGCGTGTGTACGAAGCCGAAAAGGAAAATGTTACCGGCCCGGCTCTCTCGAGGGCTGAATGTGAACTACTCAGCAGCGTCAGGTGTTGTTTGCTCTGGGGTGCTCTTCTCAGCGGCCTTTTTCTCGGCCTCCGGTGCAGGAGTGTCGGCTTTCGGGGCCGCAGGCTTGCGTGCCCGGCTGGTGGTTTTTGGCTTTGCAGACCGGCTTTCCGGTGTTTGCACCAAATTACTGTCTTCCGTTTGTCCGGGGAACAATTCAGATGTTTCCGCTATCGGAATGGACGGCTGCTCTCCAGAAGCATCCACCGCTGGGGACCGGGCAGGTTTCTTGTCTGAATGGCCCGACGAATGCTGTTGGTTCTGCGATTGTTGCTGCGATTGGCGCTGCGCTTCCTGAGCCTCTCGCCGCTCGTTCATCTCGCGCTGCGCATCACCTAGCAATCGGCCATAATGCTCAGCGTGCTGCAAGAAATTCTCGGCCGCAACCCGGTCACCCGCAAGCTGCGCATCACGGGCAAGCATTTGATATTTCTCAATCAATTGTTGCGGAGTTCCGCGAACCTTGCCTTCCGGCCCGGAACTGTCAAAAACACGGTTAACAATATTGCCGATATTACTGTTGCGGTTGCGGTTGCTCTTGTTTGTGCCGCGAGAACGCGATTTGCTTGAAGATCTCATATGATCTGAGTGCCCTATGTGGTCTTTGTTTGATTTTCGTCTGGTCTTTCCGAAGACCGTGTGTCCAAATACTAAAATTGGCTGGCGGCAGGGCGAGAACCCGATTGGTTCAATCATCCCTGTCCCTTTGTACTATGGCCTTCTGACCAAAGACAAGCGAAAATATGTGAAATTTGTGTTATCGTTGGTGAAATCAGCCACAATGCTTGGACATGGGGGTGGCCACTGAAATCACCCGGTCGAAGCCATTTATATCACGGTGAACCGACACATCCTGAAATCCCTGAGATCGGAAAATTTCAGTTACCTCCTTGCCCTGTTCCTTGCCAATCTCAAACAATCCCCGCCCTTTGGGAGCCAAATACGCGCTCAGGTGATCGGCTATCTTGCGGTAAGCCGACAGGCCGTCGCCACCGGGGGTCAGGGCCAGGGATGGTTCCCAGTCCGCCACCTCAGGTCCCAGCATTTGCATTTCGTTGGCTGTAATGTAGGGCGGGTTTGAAACCACAAGATCATACCGGCCGCCGACTTCATTGAACCAATCGGACAACAGCAGTGTGCAGCGGTGCTCCACCCCCAGGTTTTCCGCGTTTTCCGACGCCACGGCCAGCGCCGCGCCTGACACATCAGCACCGGTACCACGGCTGTCCGGCCATTCCTCCAAAAGGGTTAAAAGAATACAGCCCGAACCCGTTCCAAGGTCCAGTATATGCTTTGCTGCCGGCCCCTGCATGGCCAGTTCGATCAAAGTCTCGGTGTCAGGTCTTGGGTCCAGAACATCCTCGGTCACCCTGAATGACCGCCCCCAGAACATCCTGCGCCCGAGAATCTGAGAAACCGGCTGGCGCCGCAGACGCCGTTCGATGTGGCTGTTGAATTTGGCCAATTGCAGGTCGTGGATCGGATCCGGCAAAACCGCCGTCAGGCGCCCGGGATCGATCACCAAAGCATCAGCCAGCAATAGTCGCGCATCACGTGCCGCCTGATCCTGCAAAACCGGCTTTAACTGCTGAACCGCCTCCCGCAACGCCTCGGCGGCGGTTCTGGTCATGGGTCCAGTTCCGACATGCGCGTTGCCTGATCATCCGCAATCAAAGCATCAATGATTTCGTCCAGATCGCCCTGCAGCACCTGGTCCAGCTTATAGAGCGTCAGGTTGATCCGGTGATCGGTCATGCGGCCCTGGGGGAAATTATAGGTTCGGATACGTTCGGAGCGGTCCCCGGACCCAACTTGCCCCTTACGATCCGCGGCCCGCGCGTCAGCTGCTTCCTGACGTTTGACGTCATAAAGCCGGGTGCGCAGCACTTGCATCGCTATATCGCGGTTGCGGTGCTGGGATTTTTCGGCGCTCACCACCATGATGCCGCTGGGAATATGGGTGATGCGAACCGCTGAATCCGTGGTGTTGACATGCTGCCCGCCCGCACCGGAGGCCCGCATCGTATCTATCCGGATATCGCCCGCCGGAATATCAACATCAACTTCCTGTGCTTCGGGTAGCACCGCAACGGTCGCTGCTGAAGTATGCACCCGCCCGCCGCTTTCTGTCACCGGCACACGCTGCACCCGATGCACACCACTTTCAAACTTGAGCCGGGCAAACACCCCCTGCCCTTTGACGTTGCAAACCGCCTCTTTCAGGCCGCCAAGCTCGGTTGCATTCTCCTCGACCACCTCGAATTCCCAACCAGCGTTTTCGGCAAATTTCTGGTACATCCGCAGCAGATCCCCGGCAAAAAGGGCTGCCTCGTCCCCTCCGGTTCCGGCCCGTATTTCAAGGATGGCAGAACGTTCATCAGCCTCGTCTTTGGGCAGCAACGCCAGTTGAACGTCGTGTTCAACCGTTGGCAGCGCCTCCTGCAAGCCTGCCAATTCCTCTGATGCCAGATCTTTCATCTCGGCGTCTTGCAACATCTCTTCAGTGTCCTGGATTTCCCGCAAAAGCGTCTGATAAGCCGAGACCTTCTCAACCACCGGGCGCAGATCGGCGTATTCCTTTGATAACGCGGCAAAATCTTCGCCAGCCGCGCCCTCCGCCATTTTTGCCTCCAGAAAAGCAAATCGGCCTTTGATCATTTCCAGTTTTTCTATCGGGATCATGCCACTGGAATTGCCCGGGCAGGCCTCAGCGTCAAGCCTGAAGTGACAATTACCCCTTTTTCTGCTACTGTTGCCCTATGAAGATGGGCGTGATCACCGCTGTTTTGACTTTCTGCACCGCTTTTCCAGCGCTCTCGGACGGAGCAGGTGTGAAATGGCCGGATTGTTATTGCACCGACAGGACCGGCGCACGGGTGGAGCTTGGCGAGACCGTCTGCATGTATGTGGACGGGCGCAGCTTTACCGCCCGTTGTGAAATGTCGCTGAATAACCCAATGTGGCGTGACATCGGAGACAGCTGCTTGTCATCCCGAAACGGCCTGCCCCAAAGCCTTGACCCAGCGTTCGACGCGGGCGCGGTTAACGCCAAAATCTGAACGCCCGTACCGGGCACGCGAAAAGACAGCCAAGGTCGAAGTTCCATCGGCACAATCAATGAACCTGACGGAAACATAGTCCGGATAACCGATCCGCCGGGACCGCTGGATATAGGTCACATGTAATTCTGCAGGACTGCCCGCGAAACGTGTGACGTTTGGTTCGCCCATTACCAGATTGTCAAATTCGACGGCGAGCTTTTCAGTGGAAATCGGGAACACCGGGCTCCTTGCCTGCCCACCTGACGGTAACATCTGGAAATAATTCGATTTCTCTCCGGGTACTGCGGTAAGCGGATCGACATGCCAGCGCGACAGAGCGCCTTTGGAAAACCGGACATAGCCGGTTGGAATCAGGACAAACAGGAGTATGAGCAGCAGGATGTAACGCAATTTTCTATTCCACCGCCTCTGGCGCTGCAGCGCTGGCCTCAATCTCAGCCGCCCGTTTTTCCACCAGATCGACAATGTGGTCCACCATCTGATCGTTGCTCAGTTTGTGATCCTGCGCCCCGGCCAGATAGACCATTCCTGTTCCGGCCCCGCCCCCAGTGAAACCAACGTCGGTCAGCAGCGCTTCGCCCGGCCCGTTCACAACGCAGCCGATGATAGACAGGCTCATCGGAGTGTGAATATGTGCCAGCCGGTTTTCCAGCGTTTCCACGGTTTTGATGACATCAAACCCCTGCCGGGCGCAACTTGGGCAAGAGATAATGTTCACGCCCCGGTGCCGAAGCCCCAGCGCTTTCAGTATCTCAAACCCAACCTTGACCTCTTCCACCGGGTCGGCCGACAGAGAGACGCGTACTGTATCCCCGATACCCATCCATAACAGGTTGCCGATACCAATCGCCGATTTGATGGTGCCCGATGTCAGCCCGCCAGCTTCGGTAATCCCCAGATGGATTGGGGCATCCGTTGCCTCAGCCAACCCCTGATAGGCCGCTGCGGCCAGAAACACATCCGACGCCTTCACCGAAATCTTGTACTCGCGGAAATTGTTGTCATCGAGAAGCCGCATATGATCGAGCCCGCTTTCGATCATCGCTTCCGGACAGGGTTCGCCATATTTATCAAGCAGATGCTTCTCCAGCGACCCGGCGTTCACGCCAATGCGGATCGAACATCCGTGATCCCTGGCCGCGGCGACCACCTCGCGCACCCGTTCCGGGCTGCCAATATTGCCCGGGTTGATTCTGAGGCAGGCCGCACCGGCCTCTGCCGCCTCTATCGCGCGTTTGTAGTGAAAATGAATATCTGCCACCAACGGCACCGGGCTTTCCCGCACGATTTCATGCATGGCCCGGGTACTGGCCTCATCCGGGCAGGACACCCGAACGATATCGGCACCGGCTTCTGCGCAGGCCTGAACCTGCTCGATTGTGGCTTTGGCGTCATGGGTCAGCGTGTTCGTCATCGTCTGCACCGAAATCGGTGCGTCCCCGCCCACAACCAGTGGCCCTACATGAATCTGGCGGCTTTCGCGGCGTTCAATATTGCGCCAGGGGCGAATGGAGTTCAGCGACATAAGAAAACCTTCAGCAGTTCTGTTGGCTGTGTCTATAAGGGAGTTGGCTTACCCGAGCCAAGCCGCAAATCACAATATTCTGTTGTGACTACTCTTCAGGAACTTCCGCCCCGGAATCCGCATTGCGCTTGAGATCATCAATGTTGATCGGCGCGCTAAGTGGGGAATCAAAAACGTCAAACACCTGCGCCATCTGATCTGTTACATCCGGTTCCGCCAGCGAGACATCGCGCGCAACGCCGCCGCGACTGCCCACCGGGCCAAAGGTCTTATCCGCGATCATAACGTAAACAGCACCAGCGTTTCCTGCACGCAACAAAGGCTCCTCAACGCCCTGCGGCAAACGATAGCGTTCTCCCGCATCGAGAATTTTTTCAAACAAAACCGTTCCGTCTTCGAAATATACCCTGACCCAGGCCGGTTTGACGGCAACCACATCAACTGGCGGCGGCCCCTCCTCGATCACTTTGGGCGCCGCTGTGATGACCCGATCAACAATAACTTGTTCGGTCGAAGTAAAATTGCCGAGACTGTCGGGATTGATCGACACAATCGGCCCGTCCCGTGCAATCAACTGCGGAACTTCCAGTTCCTGCGGGCGATACAACTGATTTAAGGCGGCAGTTTTCTCAGGCGCCGAAATCTCGCTTAGCGTAACGATACCGGGGTCTGATTGCGCGTCTACGGTTCCCAGCTCTGCAATATCCGATGTTACACCCGGTGTCTGATTGACTGGCGCGAACTGCACCCTTTGTACTTCCTGAACAACTGTCCAGCCACCGTACCCCAGACCTGCAATCAGGCAGGACAATACCACAATCGAACCGAGACCAGACGGAGAAAGCCGACTCAGGAAACCGGCCGACGCCGGTGCAAGAGGTACTCTTGGGCTAGAAATCGGGTCCGCATTCGCTGGGCGAATCGGCGTCTGTAACAAGGTCGCGGATTTTTTTGCCAGCGACATATTGGTTTTGAGGTCAGCGTGTACCCCGTCAAAACCACTTTCTTCGCAAAACCTGTAAAAACAATCCTCGGCGTTCATTCCCAAATAGCGCGCATAGCTGCGCACATATCCGGCAATAAACCCCGGTGTCTGGAAAACAGAATGATCACAGTTTTCAATAGCGGCCAGGTAGGTGGCCTTGATGCGGAGGTCCCTCTGAACGTCAAGCAACGATTTGCCCAACGTCGCACGTTCGCCACGCATTTCGTCCCCCAACGTCACTTCGAACGCGTCGAAGCCGCGCGGTTCGCGCCCTTCCAAGCTCTCTTCCATGGAACCTGCCAGACCTCTAGTTTCTGCCTCTCTGCCCTACCGATTCGTTCATCGGTTGATATTGGCGGCAGCTATATCACATTTAGGTGGTTTTGTGCACCCCAGCGGCATTTCGAGAGTTTCGGGTTTTACTTGATTCACAAGTGAAACTCGAAGCTGCCAGAGACCTCTGCATGAATGGCCGTTTGCAGTGATTTTCTGATCGAGCGCAGGTTTCTGGCTTCCGTCACCGGTTTTCGGGACGGATTGGTTTTGTGTGTCGGGCTTAAGCGATTGCGGCGGTTTGCGGGTTGAGAGTGATC
>JAAEUI010000055.1 GCA_024227475.1 Paracoccaceae bacterium
CGATGAAGTGCGCAAGGTGGCCCAGGACGGTGGCCGGGTGCTGGTCACGACGCTGACCAAACGCATGGCCGAGGATCTGACTGAATACCTGCACGAACAGGGGGTCCGGGTGCGTTACATGCACAGCGATATCGACACGCTGGAGCGGATCGAAATCCTGCGCGACCTGCGCCTTGGGGCATTCGACGTGCTGGTCGGCATCAACCTGCTGCGCGAGGGGCTGGATATCCCGGAATGCGCTTTGGTGGCGATACTGGATGCGGACAAGGAAGGGTTTCTGCGTTCTGAAACCTCGCTGGTGCAGACCGTGGGCCGGGCGGCGCGGAATGTGGAGGGGCGGGTGATCATGTACGCCGACCGCATCACCGGCTCGATGGAACGCGCCATTGGCGAGACCGACCGGCGGCGCGAGAAGCAGGAAGCCTATAATATCGAGCACGGCATCACGCCGGAAACGGTGAAAAAGAACGTCAGCGATGTGCTGTCAGGGATGTATGAAGGCGACACCGACACGGCGCGGATCACGGCACAGGTCGAAAAACCGCTGGTCGGGGCAAATCTGGCGGCGCATCTGGATGGGTTGCGCAAGGATATGCTGAAGGCGGCGGAGAACCTGGAGTTTGAGGAGGCGGCACGCCTGCGCGATGAGGTGAAGCGGCTGGAGGCGGTGGACCTGGCAGTGGCGGATGATCCGCTGGCACGGCAGAGTGCCGTGGAGGCGGTGAGTGCGAGTCGGGTTGGCGGACGGAGTACCGCGGGTAAGGCGGGGACGACGGTTGTGAGGGGGAAGAGTAAGCGGCGGGGGTTTTAGATGCGGAGAAGAAGACCTGTTACCAACCAACGCGACCCACGGTATTGTCACGTAGTCTTGGATAACAATGCGCTAGACAGAGTAGATACAGAAAGGTCGTCGTCTGTAGACGAGTTTCTCCGACTAAAATGCAAACTTAATCTTTCAATTATTAAACCAATAGGCGTTGAAGCCGAGGTAAATCATCCACACACGCCCACCCAAGTTCGCAATGATATGAGCGGTATCTATTCTCTGAAAACAAACTTAACTGCTTCAGAATCACAAATACGCGCTAATCTTCGAGTGCTGATGACTGGTAACGCTAGCCCGAAAAAACATCTCGCTGACGCCGACCACCTATTTGAAGCCTGAGACCTCTGCATGAATGGCCGTTTGCAGTGATTTTCTGATCGAGCGCAGGTTTCTGGCTTCCGTCACCGGTTTTCGGGACGGATTGGTTTTGTGTGTCGGGCTTAAGCGATTGCGGCGGTTTGCGGGTTGAGAGTGATC
>JAAEUI010000056.1 GCA_024227475.1 Paracoccaceae bacterium
ACCACAAGAAAACCATAACGCTGTCCAGAAAGCGTGAATAACCGGCCTTCGGTGTAAACCAGAAGGGGTCTAGTTTCAGATTTCATATACCTGCAGGTCTTCCACGATCCCTGATTCACCAGTGAAAAATTCAGCAAGATCTTTGTTTGCTGCAGTGTGTCCTGTAGCGCTGTCCATATGAATGCGGAAATGCGTCAGATAGAGCCGTTTGACGTTGGCACTTTCCGCCATCCGGGCAACCTCGCCGGGATCAGGACTCATTGCCGTTAGCGCGGGGTGTACCTGCTCGCCACTGCCACGGTAACACCAGTGAAGCAGAAAATCGGCATCCTGACAAAGTGTCGTAACCTCACCGTTGATGCCTGTATCGCCGGAATAAACGAATTTCTTGCCTTCATGTTCAACCGAAAACGCCAGACACTCCAGAACGGGTTGAGCGTGAGTTGCCCTTGCAGAGCCAAGTGACCAGCCGTTTCCTTGAAAAGAAAATCCGGGTTCAATTTCGGTGATCTGGGGAGCGGGCCATGCGCGTGGCAGGGTGCCGCCGCGGGCCACCCATACCTGCTGGCTTGTCGCCAGTTCTGTGCGTGCCCGAAGATCGTTTTGCAGTACCCCGTTCGATCCAAAATAACCTTCATTGATGTCAGCCAGCGGTCGCGGGCCGAATACCTTGATCGGTTTGCCGCCTTCGTCCCAGGCCGCATGAACAAGCCGCGCGTAGTCCATCATGTGATCCGAGTGGTAATGGCTGAAAAACAAATGGGTAATATCGGCAGGCAATCTGCCCGAACGGATCAGATTGTCGACAACGCCACCCCCGCAATCAAAAAGAATTTTGTCATCGCCGATTTCCAGTAGATAACCAGTGGAAGCGCGGCGAATATATGCTTCAGGTGAACCTGATCCCAGTATTGTAAGTTTCATTGTCATTTTCCTAAACCTTCTGGTGGGGGAGTTGCGCCGGGTGCGCCCAGTTTCATGGCGGCATCACGCCCGCCAAGACGTTCGATCAAATCCGCTTGGTCGCTAAATGCCTGGGCATCCACCGCTTCCGGATCGCACATTGCGCGAAGTTCATTTTCCATCGCTAACAGCGTGCTCGCATAACCTGGATCTTGAGAAAGATCAGCTGTTTCTTCGGGATCAGCTTCAAGATCAAAAAGTTCGGGGGAGAATCCGATATAATGGTTATACTTGAAACGACCTTTTCGCAGCATAAAAGCCCCGGAGACCGCCCCGGCTGCGTGATATTCACTTAAAACAATCCGCTCGGTATCGTGATCTTCACCGGCTATTTGCACCAGCGATCTAGTCCCTTCAGCACCGTCAATTTCGGTGCCGAAATGCGACGCAATCGTTGCAGACAGATCAATCAGGCTAACGGGTGTCTTGCAGGTGCCTTGGATGATATCCGGACCGGCGATGATCATCGGTATGGAAACGCTTTCCTGATAGAGGTTGGATTTTCCCCATAATCCGCGTGCGCCTACGTTGTCGCCGTGGTCTGATGTATAGACAATGGTGGTGTTTTCATGCATGCCCGATGCTTTTAATGCCTGCAGGATTTCCCCGATATTATGATCGAGCCAGGAACACAGGCCGTAATATGATGCAATTGCAGCCAACCGCTCGGCTTCGTCAGAAAACTTGGCTTCGCTGTCCATGAATGCGTTTTGTTTCTCAACCCAGGGGTGGCGCTGGTAACCATCACGAGGATGCAGTTTCACTTCCGGCAGGCTGTCAGCCGGATAAAGGTCATAGAATTCCTGCGGTACGACCAAAGGAAAATGGGGTGCAACAAGGCCAACATAGAGACACCAGGGGCGACTATCGCCAGAATTTGCTCTATCCCTGAACCATTGTTTCGTCCGGCTGGTCACGGCGGCATCGTATTGCGTGTATTTGCTTGTACCCGGGCCGATATAGTCTCCCAGCATCCGGCCACGGCCACTGCTCTGGACACGCTCGTCTTCCCTGCGGATTGATGCCCAGACCATACCTACACCGCCGGCGACCATCATCGGGATATGCTCAATATCAAACCCTGCGGGGTCCACTTCTGAGCGGTAATGAAGTTTTCCGATGGATTCGACCGGTACGCCACTGGTCTGCAATGCATGGCCCCAGCCGGGTATATCACCTGTATAGGGCATGGCATTGTCCCAGAGTCGGGTCTGA
Source organism: Paracoccaceae bacterium (assembly GCA_024227475.1). Taxonomy (GTDB): domain Bacteria; phylum Pseudomonadota; class Alphaproteobacteria; order Rhodobacterales; family Rhodobacteraceae; genus Amylibacter. Next base: position 2,179 of record JAAEUI010000056.1, read on the forward strand.
TGCACATAGCGACCAGTGGCAAAACTGGCCCTTGCCGGAACACAGATCGACGAAGGCGTATAGGCATCGCTAAAGCGCATCCCGCGTGCGCCAAGCGCATCCAGATTAGGTGTGCGAACGAACGGATGGCCGGCACAACCCATAGCTCGGGCCTGGTGCTCGTCAGACATGAGGATGAGAAAGTTGGAGGTCATGGCAGCGATTCCAGATCGTCGATTGCCAGTTCCAGCTTGTCAAAGGACTGAAAAAGTGCCTGGCGTTCGGCCATGCCCATGCATTCCAGCAAACGGGACTGGCGTTGGCGCATGTGAGGGCGGGCCTTTTCATAGAGCGCACGCCCTTTTTCGGTTATGTCGACCAGATGTGAACGCTGGTCGGATTTGCTCGATTCACTGTGCAACAGTCCGGATTTGATCATGCCTTTGATAGTACGGCTGACCAGACCCTTGTCGAATTTTGTAAGTCGCACAAATTTGGTCGGAGTGATTTTACCATGGGTTTCGATCAGCACCATGATGCGCCACTGCGACAGTGATAACCCGGCGGATTTGTTAAGGATTTTCGTGGATTGAGCATTTACTTTAGCGTGCAGGCGGGACAGACGAAACGTCACCATTTGCTGTAACGGTATATTTTCTACAGTCTGTTC
>JAAEUI010000057.1 GCA_024227475.1 Paracoccaceae bacterium
AAGCCCGTCACCGCGGGCAAACAACACTATCTATCAATGCTCACAGCCACACATGCTTCCTATTCACATAAAGTCCAGCCTAAATCGTCCAACACACCCAACTATAGCCGAACGACTCAAGATTGATTCCAGTTTTCGGGTTGTTGGAACAGTTCTTCGATGTCGCAATTTGTTTTCCCTCGCACCGCCTTGGCCTGCGCCCATTTGTGTTCGATAGGATTGAAGTCTGGTGAATATGAGGGTAGGAACTGGAGGGTGTGGTTGGCGTCTGTGATCGCCTTTGCGGTGTCGGCGCGTTTGTGGAAAGTGGCGTTGTCCATCACCAGCACAGACCCTGGCGGCAGTTTGGGGATCAGATCGCTGGTCAGCCAGGCCTGGAATACATCGCTGTCGATGTTGCATTGAAACAGGCAGGCGGTGAGAAGTGTCGAACCGATCAGCGCTCCAATGACATTGGTCCTTCCCCGCGCATGCCAATCATGGACGCCATGACAACGCTGTCCCCTGGGCGCATAGCCGTGGGTGCGGGGCATGTCGTGGGCAAAACCGGATTCGTCAATGTAGACAATGGGTTTGCCCTGATCCTCATAGCGTCTGATCTTCTTGGCGAAGGCCTGCCGATCGTCTTCGTTCGCCTTGGGATGGCTGAGGGCTTTTTTTATATGTCACCCCAAGCTCGCCAAGCGCCTGCCAGATGGCCTTCTGCGTCACGTCGAAACGCGCCGCGCGCTCATATTGATAGGCATCGGGAAACCGGTGTACATCCTCCGCCAGTTTCTCCAGATCAATCTTGCGGCTCTTGCGCTTGTAGGAAAGCGGTTCAAGCCGCTTCGACCAGCGCTTGAGGCTCGCAACACCAACACCAAATCGTTCCGCGGTG
>JAAEUI010000058.1 GCA_024227475.1 Paracoccaceae bacterium
CAACAGCTTCCGATACCGACCAAAGGTATGGTGATAGCGCCGAATGCCATCCACCAGCGCAGCCACCAATCCCACCATTTCCGACATCTCTGCCATCGTGTAGGTGAGATACAGGGTGTGTTTAACCTGGGTCCACGCTTTGGGCAGGACATCTGACACGGATTCAATCGTAAAAGATGCATACGTTTTCTGGTAACGTTGCATCTGCTGCGAAAACAGTGCAAAACTGTGCACAACGTCTGCATCCAATAGCGCGTCCCTGGGCGATAATCCCTTGGTAAAACGGCACCCATGATGCCAGGCGTCTGGCACCGTTGCCAGCGCTTCTAACACTTGAAGCAAGTTGGTGGCGGCAGCATCTAGCAAATCCTGCATCGGATTTCGTTTGTGATGAAAGCTGTACAACCCTAACGCATGGATGAGCGCTACCGAATGATCGAGCGGCCACGTTTCCGCTGCTGGTACCGGCCACATTAGAAAGCGATGCAGCTTCGCCGCTGCGTCTCCATTCCAGCAGCGATAATATTCGTTCAAATTGAAGCGATAACCGGGGATAGAATACACTTTCCCCCACAGTGTATCTCGGAATTGGCCTGTTTTTTGATAGAAGGAACCGTCCGGATCAACGACCAACGCTGCCGACGGCCAGTGAACCAGGATGGAGATCAGGTGCGCACGCCATTGGCTGTCTGGTGGTGCGACCAGCAGCAGATGACCCTCCACCTCCGCCGGGATTGAGATGAGGCTGTCTTTTTTGCTGTCAGGGACACTTGCCAGGGGAATAGCGCCATCGCCGCTGAGTTGAGCAGCCGCTTCAGCCGTTGTCAACCGCCCCTGAGTTAGCCGGTGCTGCTTTTGCTGACGCTGCCATCGCCACTGTTGGTAGGGGGTGTTGAAAGGAATCATTTACCATTCCCATCCCCAACCATGCTGTGGTTCCTGCTCAATGGTTAAAGCATCGTTTTCTAGTTGTGCAGACAGCTCGTCCTCTTTTTCTTGGCGATCGGTTTGCATCTGTGCCGCTTGTTGGACAGCGAGCGCTTGCTGCTGTTCCTGTTTGTGTGCTTGCTGCTGGTCTTGCGCCAACCGTTGTTCTTTCTCCAATGCTTCCCTCACCCGCAGCCACCATTCCCGGAATGTCTCCGACTTGATGCGCACCTCCTCTTGACCAAAGGCGAGTGCATGGGCGTGGGAATAGCGGGAATCGTCGTGACAAATGAGCCGCCATTCTGGAAAGAGCTGACCACCGGCAGCCATTGCCTGGCTGAAAGCGTGCGGTGTCAGCGCACCCTCTTTGACGGAAAGGATGAATTGATGCGTGAACTGGTTCTCTTTTCCTTCCCTGTTCACCCAGTCCAGAACCGCTTCATGCGTCACAACTTGACCTGACTGATCCAGCCACTGCCCCCGCTGCGGCCGTTCCATCTGTTCCTGCATCCGGCCGCGGCCAAAAGCAAAATATTGGGCCAGTTTTCGCGCCTTGGTTGCAGATCGTTTACCGGTCGGTGTGCGATTACGCAGCCCAGCCATGCGCACGATGTTGTTTGTGGGGGATTTAGGCATCTGCATCCTCCTCCTGGTCATCATCCCCATGCAGATCATCGCCTGTCAACTGGGATATTAACGCCTGCAGGGGTTGTTTCAGAAGGCGCTGCTGCCGCTGCTTTGCCAGCCGCCGCATTTCCTGATAGAAGGCGCGGATACGGCCGTCTACCGTCGTTTCCAGATCATGATTGACCTGCATTACCTCTTCAAAATCCTGGGGGTGCTGCACCGCCTCCTGGCGTACCGTTTGCAGCAGCATCATGGTGGTCAAGTCATGTGCCATGGCCGCTTCGGCGGCAGCCAGAATAGTCAGCTTGGCCATGCGATTGAACTGCCGCTGCAATCCCTTTTCCACACTGTTGTTGATGAGCGGAATCAGCAATACGGTTAGGTCGGCATCCATGCCAATCAGTGCCAGCGTTTCGATGGCAGCACTGAAGGTCATCTTGTGCGCATCGGCAAAGGTTTGGATTTGCGTCCGACCGTCATCGGTCATGGTGATCGTTTTCTTGCGGGTACTCCCGCTTCTGTTTTGCATATTAATCATTGGAATAAAA
>JAAEUI010000059.1 GCA_024227475.1 Paracoccaceae bacterium
ACGGGTTTTTGTCCATGCCTGTAATAGCGGCAAACTGGAAAATCGCCCTTTAGTTCGACCTAGCCTGTTTAATAGCTTGATAGCGATCGACATGAGCGGGTGGTAAAACTTTGGTCGACGTGCCACAAAGGCCCAGCCAGCCAGCGCGAAACGTGAGAAAGCTGGTGACAGTTTCTTAACAAATTGTCGACGCCGATGTTCGCGTAATAAATCCGGCAGAGGAATCTTAACCGGGCAAACACTGGCGCAATGACCGTTCATGGTGCAGGCGTTGGCGAGATCACCCGCGGCATCGAGGCCGATAAAATTCGGCGTCAGCACCGAACCCATCGGTCCGGGATATACCCAGCCATAGCTATGCCCACCGATGACGCCGTAAACCGGGCAGTGGTTCATGCAGGCACCGCAACGGATGCAGCGCAACATGTCACGAAAAGGGCCGGCAAGCATTTCGGTTCGACCATTGTCTATCAGAACTACATGGTACTCTTCAGGGCCGTCGAGGTCCTCAGGGCGTTTTGGTCCGGAACTGAATGTTGTGTAGCTGGTAATTTCCTGGCCGGTAGCACTACGTGCGAGCAGGCGCAGTAAGGCAGTTGCTTC
>JAAEUI010000060.1 GCA_024227475.1 Paracoccaceae bacterium
CGCCGAAGCTCTGCGCAAAGCGGGCTGCTGGTTCTTGTTTTTGCCACCATACTCGCCAGACCTGAACCCCATCGAGCAAGCCTTCTCCAAGCTCAAAGCGCATCTGCGCAGGATTGGAGCCCGAAGTTTTACTCAGGTGTTCCAGGCAATCGCCGAAATCTGCGACCTCTACACGCCGAAAGAGTGCTGGAACTATCTTAGGGATGCCGGGTATGTCTCAGGTTAAAGGCGAATGGCTTTAATGTGTGCGTTTGCAAGCTCGATGAGCCTTCGCATGAGCGCGGTCAACGCGACTTTGGGTGGTTCTTCGGCGCAAAAACCTTACTTCGGCACCTCTTACCTGACCGCTATTCATTTCAAACCCCAAGGAAAGCCCGAACAATCCGTCATTGCGGGCCTCATCACCAGCAACCAGCCCGATATTGGTGGACGGAAAGCTTGTTGAACCCGGCCAGTCGCTTTGCTCTGAGTTCAATGTGAAAACACACTCGGTTTCATCTATGGTCACGGAAGCCTCACGCCTTGCTGCGCCCGAGCCCCGCGGACACTAAACCAACCCGATCACCGCTCCAATTCTCAACGCAAAATTTCTCATCATTTTGCCCCTTTTTTGCGTTGTTCATTCAGACTTGATGCACCGAAATTCGCCATCGCGATATTTGCCCTTTTTGTCTGTAAGAATGCCCTCAACCGGGATCGAGAATTTGGCCCCCAGAGTGCGCGTTTCAACGATTTCAAAATTTCCTGTCTGGCTTGATAGTTCACGGTGGTGGGCCAGACCCGAAATGTGACCGATGACCTGGTGCCGTGAAATTTCTGTGATTGTCAGTACTCCGGATTCAAACTGCAGGTCATTTGCCCCCTCTGGCATATTGGTCAGCACCACGCCTGCAACAACCTCCCCAGGCGGCAAAATCTCGCTGGAGTCACCGCGTGAATCGCTAAAGGGTGCCACGACGTATTTGCCCGGTCGTATCGGCCCTGAAGTTTGAAGAGTAATTCCCAACATGTTGTTGAAATGCACACCGGGCTGGCGGTCCGTAAAACCATTAACCTGCAGCATGCAAGGGTTGGCGATCCCGTCAGAGTGGCGGACGCCGACATAGGCGTCGTCAAGTTTTTTGTACAAACCCGGCTGAACCAGTGCTCTGTACTTATCCAGCTCGATTTCCAACGGTGTGTTGATTTCATCCACAAGCGCACCCGGGTCCACGGTCGTGGGGCCCAGCGAGGCGTATTCTGCAAGCGCAGTGAAGGTTATCCACAATTCGCCGGTAGGCAGGGTTTTGACGGCATTCTTGGCAACATTAGATATCACGAATGATCCATTATGATCGGATTTATGCCCCATGACAAAGGGTTCAAAGGGAAATTGCCAGAACGTGGCGTAATCACCTTTTTCTGAGTTGCTAGGGTCGACCGCAACCTTGGTATCCACTCGAACCGGTGGCGGTGCGACCAACTCATCCCTAAAAGTGGCATGAGTCGCGAATGAATCAGTATCCGTGTAGAGCCCGCTGCCAGCGGCCAGTTGTTCGAGCGCCGCTTTGTTTCCGAAGACCTCGCCGATGACGGGGACCAGGTCCGTCCTCTCTCCTTCGCCAAAAGCACTCACATCGATTAGCCAGCAGGCTGCGGCGATCTCTTCAATCGAAAACTTCTTCGGCTTAGAAACCGGGGCTTTGGGCGTCAGTTCGACCGTGGGGCAGTCACCAAAGGTATTTAGCCGCCAGGTATAGGGGTCCACTTTGACGCCCCACTGCTCTTGCCGGCGTTCGGGATAGATGGGCAGTGCCGCGGCGAAGAGGGTGTAGAGGTCGCGCAAGCCCTTGCCCGCATAGGTCGACTTAATCCACTCGTCGAGCAACTCCAGCTCGGCCTCAGGCCGTTCTGCCAAATCGTCGGGAATAAGGTCGGCGGAATGGCCGAAGAAGCCGTCGAAGTAGCCGTAATGCACAGGCCCGGGGGCTGGTCCGGGCTGCGGTGCTCCAGCAATCTGGTGCGCGTAGTATTCGGCCATGAAACGCCAAAAACTGCTCGTGTCGTAGGCGCCACGTTTAGTCTTGGGCCGGTGCAGTGGCTCGTCGTATCTGCGCATGCCGGTGATTTGGATCAATTGCCCGGTTTTGGCGACATCCGCGGATAATTCAGACCGAGTGACGTCCCAGGCGATGGCAGACGCCGTGCCCTCGATGATCCAGTCGGTCGGCGTTTTTGCACAGGGCTGGGAGAAGAGTGGAGTCGATTCCTGAACTGCGTGAAAAAGCTCGTGCGACAGGGCGTTAAGCCCGAAGTCACTGACCCTCCCGCCGGAATAAATATCGGCCGCATCGATGAGAATCACGGCTAGGTCCGTGCCTCCGAGGCATGACGGCGGGTAATATACCCCGGTCACTTCATCGAGCCCACTTGATAGCTCTTGGACCAGATAGATACGGTAGGCGCTGGTTCCATCCGGCAATGTTTTGATTGGCATTAGCACCGGCGTAGGAAGATCCCACTGTTCGAAAAACTCAGCGGTGGTATTTAGGTGACGGTCCATGATCGGTTTGTCGTAGATCACTGCCATGGTCTCGCTGTTCTGCTCCGGATTGCCCGGCAGATACTCAAAAAGTTGATTTTCCCATTTTTCGCTGTAAGTGATTAGCTCTGGGCCGCCATCAAGGTCTAAGCGGTCCAACATATCAGTTTTCAGGAACCGGAAGCTCACAACATCGAATTCCTTGATGTCCCAAGGTTCCGCGCTGCCCGTAGAAGCCCAGGCAAGGGCTGCCGTTATGCTTCCCAGTAACGCATTTTTTAAAACTGGGTGCATGGTTGTTCTCTCTGACAGTCCCTAAGCTCGTTGCAGCAGAAGATAGAATAACAACAACTTTTTCTTAAGCAGCGCGGCTCGGTTTGCCCCAGGGGCTGACGCCTGAGCAGTTTTCAAGTTGGGTGTAGACCAATCCCATTCGGATGTATTCCAGTTTTTCGTCTTCTTTTGTGTTTTTTGGATGTTCTAGCTTTTCCACACCATCAACACGATCTTTAGCATGGGACCATGGCGGTCAAGAAAGTGCGAACGCCTTCGGGACAGCCTCACCAGTTTAAGAAGGTGTCAGGTTCCTGCAGGGCTGGGGCAACCCGGTCAACGGTTCTGGCGACCAGCATTGCATCCCGCCATATCTGCCATGCCCAGAGCCCACATACGCAAAGGATCACTACAACCACGCACCCGGCTATGAGGCCATTACTCATGACAGTGTTCCAATCACCTTTTTGTCAAAGTTGGTGCTGGCTTCCCTGCCCACTCGAACACCCATGTTTCGCCCTGTCTCACATTCTGTACCAAAAACGGGCGAAGCGCGACCAGGCATTGACCGCCACCGTATCGTGCGGAAGGGTAAAGGAGCCCGTTGCCCCCGGAACCGAGCACGTCGCGTGCGAGCGGTTGCCCAGCAGTGTAAGCAACAACCGGGTCAGGATTCAGCGCCTCCTTCCCCGCCCTACCGTTCAAGTCGTGAAACCGCGTGGTGAATCCGGCAATCAGTTCCCGGTACGACGTGGTGTTCTCAAAGACCCCGGTTGCCTCGAGCTCCCGCGTGAGATGCCAGGCGACTTCCGCCTGCGAGGTTTCGATGGCGGTTTCGCCGGAGGAGGCGTACCAGGCGCCGCGCTCGGGTCCGTTGAACCGGTTCCCGGTCACGCGCGTGTAGCAAAAGGCGGCATTCACATAGGACCACCCATACCCATGCGCTTTGGTCAGCAATTCGGCCGGGTCC
>JAAEUI010000061.1 GCA_024227475.1 Paracoccaceae bacterium
CACAACGCAGCCGATGCAGTTCTCGTGTGCCCTCGAGCACGGGTTGAGCAAGACGGGCTAAGACCGCATTGCTCGGCAGGCCAAAGATGAAATCGGTGTGTGGATCGTTAAGGACCAGGCGCATCAACTCGGGATTGGCGAAGTGGCCATCGCCACGCAGCACGATATGGGTTTGGGGCCAATGGCGGCGCAAGTGTTTTATCACCCGCTTGAGGATGCTGGCATTCTCTGCGCCGCTGGGTCTTTTGCCGGGACGCAGGGCGGCGGTGATGAGCTTCCCTGACAGCCCCTCGAAGAGGAACAAGGGCAGATAACAGTGATTTCGGTAATGGTGGTTATACAAGGCGAGTTGTTGTTGACCATGGGTTGGATCCTCAGAATGATCCATATCCAGGACAATGACCGAGGGCGCCTCGGAATAGCTTTGAATGAATTGATCAACGAAAGCCTGAGCCATGCGGTACATATCCTGGGGTGTGACGGCATTCTCCAGGCGAGAGAAGGTCGGGCCACTGGCTAAGTGCTCATTGGCATCCAACGGCTTGCGCTCTAGCGCGAGCTTGAACATAGGATCTTGACGCAGGCTATTGGCATCGTTGCCATCCTCATAACCACAGGCCACTTGAAAAATACGTTGTGCCAGCAAATCAGGCAGTGGATGATCGATGTACGAGAGGTGGCGCCGATCGTTGATCGTCCCCGCTAAGCGATCGATCAACCCAATTTGTTGATCGACGCCGCGTAGCAGTATCGGTCCAAAATCCGAAGACAGGGCACCGCCGTGGAAATCACCACGGATGCTAAACCCTGAAATGGGCGGAAAACGCA
>JAAEUI010000062.1 GCA_024227475.1 Paracoccaceae bacterium
GCGGGTCGCTCGGTTGTTGTTGTCGAAGCGGCTGATCGTATCGGCGGTCGTGCGTACACCGAAACAACAACCTTTGGTGTACCCTTTGATCACGGGTGTTCATGGATCACTGCTGCCAACGATAACCCCTTTAGGAAAATCGCCGAGGATGGCGGATTTGATCTTTTGAATCACACGGGTGCCAGCGAAGCCCTTTTTGTCGACGGGCATCGCGCATCATCTGCTGAACGTAAAGCTTACAACAAAGGTTGGGGCTCTGTTGAAGGCGCGCTTGCGAAGGCGGGCAAAGATGGACTGGACGTGCCAGCATCAGACGTCATTCCTCAGAATGTGGATTTCTCGGGGGTTGCCCAGAGCTGGATAGGCCCCATGGATTGGGGTGTTGATTTTGATTTCCTCTCTACAAAGGATTACTGGATGGCCGCAGACGCTGATCCCAGTTTCATGGTCCGAGAGGGACTGGGGGCCGTTGTCGCCCATTTTGGGCAGAGGTTGCCGGTGCAACTCAACACCCGGGTTTCCGGAATTAACTGGGGCGGCAAAGGTATCACCGTTAAAACCGATCGCGGAGATATTTCGGCCAAGGCCTGTGTCGTAACCGTATCCACCGGCGTTCTTGGGGCGGGGTTTATTCGCTTCACTCCTGAACTACCCTTGCGAACACAACAGGCGATCGCCAACTTGCCAATGGGATTGCTGGCCAAAATCACCTTGCAGTTCGATGGGGAACGGCTGGGTTTTGTTCCCAACCATTGGCTAACTTACAAAGTGCCAAACGAAATGCCGGCCGAGGCCTGCTATTTTCTGACCTGGCCGTTTGAATATAATCACATGGTTGGATTTGTCGGTGGCAGCTTCGGTTGGGAACTTTCTGGTGCCGGACAGGAAGATGCGGTGGATTTTGCGCTTGGCGAAGTCGTGAAAATGGCTGGCAGCAATGCACGCAAGCATTTCGTTAAAGGTCACCTGACGCAGTGGGCAGACAATCCGAACACATTGGGCGCCTATGCTGCCGCGTTGCCGGGAGAGTTTGGCGCGCGCGAGGATTTGGCCCAACCCATTGACGGCAAA
>JAAEUI010000063.1 GCA_024227475.1 Paracoccaceae bacterium
CTAGGCCTCAAAACTCGCAAGTCAGACCGTGGCTTGCTCCAGCATCAGAATATCTGACGGATCTTCCTTTTCGCGGCGATAAAACCATCGTTTCATAGTGCGAACCAAAAGCGCATCACCGCTCAGGAAAAGGCGGCTGGCCTCGATCTCACGCGCGATGGTTGTCCGCCCCAACAGAATTGAAGAAATTGAAAACCTGTCTGTCTCTACAAAAAGATCAACGTCAAATCCTGGAATCGACGAGCAGATTTCTATCGGGACACCAGGGCGTACCAGCGCCCAGTAAGTATCATATTCGAGCCCGGGATCGTTAAACCGAAACCGTATGACTACCTGCCGTTTTGGCAGCTCGTCGGGGTCGATGTAGTTTCGCATGTGCCACATCAGGTTTGAGACCGAAAGTTTTTCAAGTGCTTGCCGGGCTTGGATGTTGCACTGCGCCCAGCTGCCGAGGCCATCGAGAACCGGTTCCAGATCAATCGCGCGCTGCGTTCGCACATAATCCACCTGACCGGTCGCGGTGTCTTCAATTCTTTCTACCAGCCCTTGTTTTTCAAGTTCTTTCAAACGCTTCGACAAAAGCGTCGGGGAAATGCTGCCAACACCGCGCCGGATATCGTTGAAACGGGTTGAGCCGTTCCACATCTCTGTCAGGATTGGGATCGTCCAACGTGGTTCTAGGACGTCGCACGCATGTGATATAGGGCAGATCCTATATGGTTTGGTGCTCATAGATATTTGCCTCCTGAAACCAGCTTAGAACGCCGGGCGTTATCTGGTCTAGTACACAATTTGTACTGGGGATAGTTCACTTTCTATACTACGTGCTCGGCTCGAAATCCTGTCACCATCCAGACATCACCAAACAGCACACAATTAATGGTGCTCAGAACAAGGAGTTTGAAAATGTTACGTTTTGTTATTGAACGGGAAATCCCATCTGTAGGAAGTTTTGATCGCGATCAGCTTCGCGGTGCCTCTGGTGCATCCAATGGCGCACTTGCGAAGCTTGCGCCAAGGGTGCAATGGGAACACTCATATGTGGCCGGCGACAAGACCTTTTGCATCTACCTCGCAGAGAACGAGGCAGCTATTCACGAACATGCGGAGCTGAGCGGATTTCCCGCCAACAACATCACACCAATATCTTCGATAATTGATCCAACAACGGCCAATTGATTGCGATCGCTGACCGGCGTGCGGGTTTCAATCGCCGGTCGCATTAAACTACCGTGGGACACAATTCTTGCGACCGCTTCGTCCCACATTGCGGTCCTTCACCCCACCATCTCGCGCACCTGTTTCTTGCAGCCGTCGATCGTGAAATCGACAAACAGCCGCACCTTGGGGTCCTGCAAACGCCAGCGCCCCTCCCTTTCTGAATTTTGGAAAACCGCTACGATCGGATATACTCCATGGCCATGGACAAAATTCTTGTCAGCGCATGCATCATCGGGCGCCCCGTCAGGTTTAACGAAACCGACAATTTGGTCGAGCACCCACTGATGGAGAAGTGGCGGAATGAGGGACGGCTTGTTCCCCTCTGCCCTGAAGTAACGGCTGGCTTTTCGACGCCACGGGCTCCTGCCGAAATTGAGCCTGGTTCTCTCGGTTCGGAAGTGCTGGATGGAATTGCCGGTGTTTTTGAAGACAACGGCACCGAAGTGTCCAAGGAATTCATACTGGGCGCAGAACTTGCTCTGGAAACCGCGCAAAAGGCAGGGTGCCAATTTGCTTTGCTCACCGATGGCAGCCCATCATGCGGTTCAACGTATCAGTACAGTGGGAAATTTGACATGGGCACGCGCGAAGGCGACGGGGTTGTAGCTGCCTTGCTGGCAAGGAATGGCATCCAAGTTTTTTCCGAGGACCGAATAGAACAACTGGAAGCGGCACTCGCTGAGAATTAGCTACGTTCTGGCCTGTTTGTGATTGTCCGGTCCGCATCCGCATTGCACTCCCTCACCCCACCATCTCGCGCACCCGTTTTTTGCAGCCGTCGATCATGAAATCGACAAACAGCCGCACTTTTGGATCCTGCAAACGCCGGTGTGGGTAGAGGCAGGCGAAGCTGGCGGTTGGCGGCGGGGCGGATTGCAGGATTGGCACCAGCGCGCCGGATTTCAGCTCTTTGGTCACCAGAAACGCAGGTTTATTGATGATGCCCTTGCCCGCTACGGCCCATTCTGTCAGCACATCGCCATCATCAGCGTCAAAGGGGCCCGAAACGTTGTAGCGCCGCAGGCCGTCTTCGGTCTGAAGCGCCCAGTTGTATTCTTCAGAGCCGGGAAAACGCAGCAGCAGGCATTTGTGATTGTCGTCAATCAGGGCCTGGGGCGTGGCCGGTTCGCCGTGTTTTTCAAGATAGGATGGCGCGGCGCACAACAGGCGCGGGCAGTCGCTGATCTTGCGCACTTTCATGTTGCTGTCGTGCAGGTCGCCAAGAACAAAGGCGGCGTCGACCCCCTCGCCAAACAGGTCAACCTTACGGTCTGACAGGCGCAGGCGGACATCAACTTCTGGGTATACCTCGTTGAATTCTGGCACTAAAGGCGCGATTATCCGGCGCCCGACCCCAAGTGGGGCGGTGACCATGATGGCACCTTTCGGTTGTTTGGAGAACCCGGCAATGGCGGATTCGGCATCGTCCAGGGCCTCCACAACCTTGGTGGCGTAATTGTAGTAGTTGCGGCCGATTTCGGTGGGGGCGATGCGCCGGGTGGTGCGGTTGAACAGCCGCACGCCGAGCCGGTTTTCCAGCTCCTTGATCCGGTTGCTGGCGACCGCCGGGGTCAACCGCTGATCGCGGCCCGCGGCGGTGATCGACCCCAGTTCGATGGTGCGCACAAAAACACGGATACTGTCCAGATAAGGCATGGGTCCCGGGCTCCATTATCAATATATTCTATATAGTAAACACCGACTTTTTAGATTTTACAAGGTTAGCAAATATGCGACTTTTTAAAAAAAGGTGAGGACTCCGCACATGTATGAATATGCAATTTTTTGGGACTGGATCATGTTTGCCGTCCGCTGGCTGCATGTTATTACGGCAATCGCCTGGATCGGGTCCTCGTTCTATTTCATCGCGATGGATCTGGGGCTGAGGAAGGCCGAAAACCTGCCCAAAGGCGCCCATGGCGAAGAATGGCAGGTGCATGGTGGCGGGTTTTATCACATCCGCAAGTTTCTGGTGGCACCAGAAGCGATGCCCGAGCATCTGACCTGGTTCAAATGGGAAAGCTACGCCACATGGCTCAGCGGTGTTGCCCTGATGGCGCTGGTTTATTACGGCGGGGCCGAGCTTTATCTGGTGGATAAGGCGATCTGGGATGTGTCCCCAGCGGTTGGAATTCTGGTTTCGATTGCGTCTCTGTCCATCGGCTGGCTGATCTATGACACGCTTTGCAAGTCCAAGTTCGGCGACGACAACACCCGGCTGATGCTGTTTCTTTATGTGGCGCTGGTGGCGATGGCCTGGGGCTATACGCAGGTTTTCACCGGGCGCGCGGCTTTTCTGCACCTCGGCGCGTTCACCGCGACCATCATGTCGGCCAATGTTTTCTTCGTCATCATGCCGAACCAGCGCATTGTTGTGGAGGACCTGAAGGCCGGGCGAACGCCGGACCCGAAATACGGCAAAATCGCCAAGCAGCGCTCGACCCACAACAACTATCTGACGCTGCCGGTCATCTTCCTGATGCTGAGCAACCATTACCCGCTGGCCTTTGCTACCGAGTTCAACTGGATCATCGCCTCGCTGGTGTTCCTGATGGGGGTTCTGATCCGGCATTACTTCAACTCGCACCACGGGCGCACCGGCAACCCGACCTGGACCTGGGCCGTTACGGCGATCCTGTTTATCATCATCATGTGGCTGTCGACGGTGCCCAAGGTGCTGACCGGCGAGGGGGAGGAGGTGGCCCTTGCTCCGCAAGCTCAGCGCTTTGCATCGGCAGAGCATTTTGGCGAAGTCACGGATGTGGTGCTGGGGCGCTGTTCTATGTGCCATGCTCAGGAACCGTTTTTTGAAGGCATATTGTGGGCACCAAAGAATGTGCTTCTGGAAAGCTCTGAACAGGTGGCAAAGCGAGCCCGCGAGATTTACCTGCACGCGGCGGTCAGCACCGCGATGCCGCCGGCGAACGTGTCTTTCATGGAACCGGCGGAGCGTGTGTTGATCCGCAAATGGTATGAGGCCGCTGTGGCCGGCAAAGGGTCTTGAACAGGGCCACGATTCCCAACAAGGTAGAACAATGACTGACAAACTGCTGCGCGGCCGGGTTCTGAATTTCAAGTCGGAACCGCAGGGTGCTGATGATACTTCAGCTTTCGACTATTTCAAAGATGGTGCAATCCTGATCCGCGATGGGGTTATCGCCGCCACCGGGCTTTTTGACGATGTCATCGAGCAGGGGCGGGACGCCGAGATGGTTGACCACCGCCCCAATCTGCTGATGGCAGGCTTTATCGACACTCATCTGCATTTTCCGCAGGTGCAGGTTTTAGCCAGTTGGGGCGAGCAGTTGCTCGACTGGCTCAATAATTACACCTTTCCGGAGGAAACCCGCTTTGTGGACCCGGAGCACGCTGCGCGGATGGCGACGGCATTTTACGATGAGCTGACCGGGCATGGCACCACAACAGCGGTGGCCTATTGCTCGGTGCATTCCTCAAGTGTTGAGGCCTATTTTTCGGAAGCTGAACGACGCAACATGAGGATGCTGGGCGGTAAGGTGATGATGGACCGTAACGCTCCCGAAGAGCTGACCGACACGCCTCAGTCCTCTTACGATGACAGCAAGATGTTGTTGGAGAAGTGGCACGGGAAGGGCAGGGCCGGTTACGTGATATCGCCGCGCTTTGCGATCACTTCGACGCCTCAGCAGATGGAAGCGGCGCAGGCCTTGGTGGCGGAACACCCAGACGTGCATGTGCAGACGCATATGAGCGAAAACCTTAATGAAATCGCCTATACAAAGGAACTCTATCCCGATGCACCGGATTACATGGGGATTTACGAACATTACAGGCTGCTGGGGCCTAAAATTCTGCTCGGCCACTGTATTCACCTGGAAGATCGCGAGATTGGCCTGATGGCGGAAACCGGTTCGCACCCGGTATTCTGTCCGACGTCGAACCTGTTTTTGGGCTCGGGCCTGTTTGATGATGCGGGGCTGAGGGCGCGGGGGATCAGCAACGGGATCGCCACCGATATTGGTGGTGGTACCAGCTATTCCATGCTGCAGACGTTGAATGAAGGGTACAAGGTACTGCAGTTGCGGCGTCAGCAGACCCATGCTTACCGGGCGTTC
Source organism: Paracoccaceae bacterium (assembly GCA_024227475.1). GTDB lineage: Bacteria > Pseudomonadota > Alphaproteobacteria > Rhodobacterales > Rhodobacteraceae > Amylibacter. Next base: position 5,316 of record JAAEUI010000063.1, read on the forward strand.
TGGTGGGTTACCCGGGGAAATGCCGAGGTGTTGGGACTGGAAGACAAGATAGGCACGCTCAACGCGGGGACCGAGGCGGATGTGGTGGTGCTGGATGCTTGCGCGACATCGGCAATGGCCTTGCGCATGGAGCGGGTCGAGACGCTGGCAGAAGAATTGTTCGTGTTGCAGATCATGGGCGATGACCGGGCGATTGCGCAGACCTATGTGGCGGGTGAGGCGCAAAAGTAGGAACACGGTTTCTTCAAAAGAAAACGGGTCGAAATCTTTTGAAGATTTCGAGTTTCGTTTGTGATTCAAACAAAACTCGAAACTCTCTAGCTCTGGTCTATTCGCCACGTCCGTCTGGTGGTTTGTTGAACTCTGCCAAAATTCCTTTTAGTTTGCTGCTATTCTCAGGGCGGGGTGAGATTCCCCACCGGCGGTGAAAGCCCGCGAGCGCCCCCGACTGGATCGGGGGGTCAGCAGATCCCGGTGAAATTCCGGAGCCGACGGTGTTGGTACAATTCTGGCGAATTGCCCCTCAGTCCGGATGGAAGAGAATGGATGCAGGGCCGCGATAGCGGGTCTGTGACCGATCGCTCTGGGTCTTGTCTTGTGCAAAGAAAGGAACAGAGCAATGACAAACCCAACCAAAATCGCCTTTATCAAGGCGCGCTGGCACGCCGAAATTGTTGACCGGTTCCATGAAGGGTTTCTGGCCGAAATAGGCAACGCAGAGGTCACCGCCTTTGACGTTCCTGGCGCGTTTGAAATGCCTCTGCTAGCTAAACGTCTGGCCCAAAGTGGAGCCTATGACGCGGTTGTTTGCACGGCATTGGTCGTTGACGGGGGAATCTATCGGCACGACTTTGTGGCCGCTGCCGTTGTGGACGGGCTGATGCAGGTGCAACTGGAAACCGATGTGCCGGTGTTTTCGGTGTCCCTGACGCCACATCAGTTTCAGCCGACAAAGGAGCATACCGGTTTCTTCGCCGACCACTTCGTGGCCAAAGGCGCAGAAGCGGCCCAGGCTGTCATTCAGGTTCTGGCGCTGGCAGGTTAATCTGACAGATCACAGCTTGCGCTGGTTTTGGAGAACCAGCGCAAGCCCGTCCTCATTTCAAAGGCTGTCAGCGACTGCCAGGGCGCCTTGAGCAGATTTTTTCATGGCGTCCGCGTTTGCCAACTTCAACCCCAGTTTCCCGTAGTCAACGACCAGATACCCTGTCGGGCCAACGGATACAGTCGGCGCAAACCGGACATCATCCGCCAGTTCCTGGGCCTTAACGCCAACAAAGGTCTGGGGGTCACCCAGGTATTGGAACGCGTAGAGCCGGATACCATTGTCCAGTGTATCAACGTGGCGCAGATTGGTTTTCAGCCGGGCGTCCGAAGAGACCGGGTATGTGTGGCCACCATTGTCTCTGACAAGCGCAATGACGCCACCGACAACAACGACCCCGATAAGCGCGCAGATCACTGGCTGTTCATAGCAATATGTGGAAGACGGGCCGCCGCTGCCAGGAAAGGCGCTGCTGCCCGGTGGAAGTGTTGCTCAACTGGCAAGCGCCATAGCAGCAATTGGCGCGCCAATTTTTTTGAAACGCATTGTATACCCCCCGTTACTTGTTGAGATGCGGCCACCCTATCCGAAATGGTCGATTTTTTCAATTTGATTGGCGGATTGGCAGTGCGGCCACGCCTTATCGGCGCTATTTCTGCGCGTTTTCAATTGCGGGCATAAGCTTTTCGCGGATGAACCGTTGGGTCACAGGCCCGGCGGCCCGCAACAGGATATTGCCTTGGCCATCAATGAGAAAAGTTTCCGGAACACCGTAAACCCCCCAATCAAGCGCCCCACGACCGGAAGTGGCGGAGGATGCAATATAGGGGTTCCCCAGTTCCTTCAGAAATCCCAGCGCATTTGCAGGTATATCTTTGTAATTTAGCCCATAAATCGGGACGCCTTGATCGGCCAGGAACTGTAAATTGGGATGTTCGACGCGACAGGGGCCGCACCAGCTGGCCCAGAAGTTCACCAGTTTGACGCCCTTTGCTGTTAGTGCGTCCTGCTTCACCATGGGAAAATTGCCGAGTGGTGTGACGTCCAGTGTGGGGACCGGCTGGCCGATCAGTGTGCTGGGTAGGGTGTTGGGGTCCTCGCGGTTGAGGCCGAGCACGAACATCAAAGCCAACCCGAGGAAGATCACCGGCGGCAGAACCACCAGCGGTGAAACACTGTTATTTGCCATTCTTGCGCAGCCTTGCTTCCTGGGCCTCCAGTTCGCGCTTTGCCTGGTTCCCCTGGCGTAGCGAGACCAGCACCAAGCCGATCAGCAACACCGCCGCAACTCCATAAGCAGACAAGACATCAGCCGCGTATTTTCCCAGATCAGGCATCAGTGTGGGGCCTCGCGAACCATCAGCGCCTGGGCGCGGCGCTGGCGGATGTGGGTGCGGGTGCGCAACAGCACAAGGGTTACAAACAAAAGGACAAACCCGGCAATGCAGACCACAAGCGGCAGATAGAAGGCGTTGTCGACATGGGTTTCCTGATCCACCGACAGCGATGCGCCCTGATGCAGGCCCTGATTCCAGAAATTCACCGCATAACGTGACAGCAAAGCGAAAACCGAGCCCACCATGCACAGGATCGAGGTCAGGTCAGCAGCGGTATCAGCCTCCTCGATCGCCTGCCAGAGCGCAATGTATCCAAGGTAAAACACGAACAGGATCATGAAGCTGGTCAGGCGGGGATCCCAGGCCCAGTAGGTTCCCCACATCGGTTTGCCCCAAATCGCGCCGGTGAAAAGGGCGATCAGCGTCATGGTGATGCCGATGGGTGCCGCGGCGCGGGCGGCCAGCGCTGAAACATGGTGGCGGCGCACCAGCCAGACCAGCGAGGTCACCAGCATCATCAGCCAGATATTGATCGCCATCAGCGCCGAGGGGACGTGCAGGAAAATGATCTTGACGGTGGAACCCTGTTTGTAATCATCAGGCGTGAGGAAAAACCCCCAGAACAGCCCGATGAACAGGCAGGCGGCAGACAAGACCGTGGCCGCTGGCAGGATACGGCCTGACAGCGCCATGAATTTCACCGGATTTGCATATTCCCAGAGCGACATGGGGGAGGATGTAGCGGTTTTTAAGGGGGAGGCCAATGGGGATTAATGCGTTTCCAGTTTATCTGGAATCGCATTCCAACCCCTTTGCAGTTGAAATGCGATGCACTCTGTTTTCTCGAAAACTGGAAACGCACTGGGGTGACAGGTTTGTGGAAAATTCAAATGTCACCCTCACCGCAAATTTGCCCTGAGCGCCATCGCCCCCACAACTGGCATGGCGACGACGCTGGCCAGCGACAGGCCGGTAAGCAGCATCCAGGGGGACAGAGGTTCCAGACCCTCTGTCACACGGACAACGGTTAATGCGCCGAAGATCAGGGTTGGGACGTAAAGCGGCAGGACCAGCAGCGAGAGTAGAAGGCCGCCGCGTTTCACGCCGACCGTCAGGGCAGCGCCGAACATGCCGATGAAGCTGAGCGCCACGGTGCCGGTCAGCAGGCTGAGGATGAGCCAGAGGTAGCCCGCTTGTGGTAATCCCAGAAGATAGCCGAGAAACGGGGCGGCGATGGTCAGCGGCAGGCCGGTGGTCAGCCAGTGAGCGGCGGCCTTGGCCGCAGCGATGCCTTCCAGTGGCAGGGGGGATGTGGCCAGCACGTCAAGCGTGCCGTCTTCCGCATCCAACTGAAAAATCCGGTCGAGCGACAGAAGGCAGGCGAGCAGGGCGCCGATCCACAGGATGCCGGGGGCTATACGGGCCAGAATCGCGCGGTCTGTCCCAACGCCGAAGGGCACGAACATTACCAGAATGAGGAAAAATGCCAGCGCCAGCCCGAAGCCGCCGCCGGAGCGGAAGGCCAGCAAGACGTCGCGTTTAAAGAGGGCCAGCATCGGCGAGGTCCTCCAGAAACGGGTTGGATTGGGCCTGGTGCCGGGCGCGGAACTGCCCCAGATTAAGGGTTTCAGCGCCCGGGATGTTGAGATCGAGATGCGAAGAGATCACCGCGATGCCGCCCGCGGTGCAATGGTCAGCGAAAGCCTTTTCAAACAAGCTCACATGTTCAGTATCTAGCGACACCGTGGGTTCGTCCAGCAGCCAGATGCGCCGCCCGCTCAGATGCAGCCGCGCCAGCCCGAGACGGCGTTTCTGCCCAGCGGACAGGCGGTGGGCCAGCCGGTCGGCCAGCGCGTCGAGCCCGAAGTGGTGCGCGGTCTGCCCGGCGTCGCCAGAGCCGTAGATCCCGGCCCAGAACTGGAGATTATCGGCCACGCTCATCTGCGCCTTCACCGCGTCAAGGTGCCCGGCGTAAGCGATCTGATCCGCGTCGATTTGCAGCGTGCCGCCTGCCGGCGGGGTCAGCCCGGCCAGCACCCTGAGCAGCGTTGACTTGCCGATGCCGTTGGGGCCGCGCAGGATCAGGCAGTCTCCAGGGTTCAGCGTGAAGCTGACACCGGAAAGGATCAGGCGATCCCCGCGCTTGCAGGTGAGGTTTTGGGCGACAAGGGTCATGGCAAACCCCATAGCGCATTGCACGCATTTGGGAAAGCCGCGAATGGGGCAGGCGGGCCCGGTCCTTGCGCTGGCGGCGCGGCCGCCGGTAAGGTGGGGGCAAGACAGGCGAAAGAGACCGCGAAACGGAGGATTGCCGAGGCGAAGGCAGAGGGGAGTGATTTCGTTTCCTTTAACGAACCGGATTTCCGAGCGCTCACTGAATTGCCGGAAGAAATCTCCGAATTGTCGGAATTGCGGACTCTGATCCTCAGCAACACGCAGATCAGCGACGCCGGTCTGACGCATCTGGTTGGGCTGACGGGGCTGACGGAGCTTTACCTCGGCAACACGCAGATCAGCGACGCCGGTCTTGCGTATCTGGGCGAGCTGTCGGGGCTGAACCGATTGGACATTGATGGCACGCAGATTAGTGATTCCGGTCTGGTGCATCTGAAAGGGATGCAGGGAATGCGTCATCTTTCGCTGAACAATACAATGATCGGCGATGCAGGACTTGCGCATCTGGCTGGCTTGCGGGGGTTGGCGCGGGTTTATCTTGACAAAACGCAAGTCAGCGAAGCCGGTCTGATCCATCTGGCCGGGCTGGAGCGCCTGGAGTTTCTTGATCTGGACAACACGCAGGTACGGGATTTGCGCCCGCTTCTTGAATTTGCCTCTGCCTGGGAGAAAGACGGAAATCGCAGCCTCGACGCTATTTACTTCGGCAACATCCCGGCGCTGGCGCTGGATGACACCCTGCGGGAATTGTCAAAGGTAGAAATTCCGCCCGAACGCACCGCCAAAACGCTGACCTATCTGGCGGAGGTGCGGGACGACTGGCCGCCGTTGCCAGCCGGGGCGGAAACAACGCCGCCACAATCACCGAAGGGGCTTCGCTATGGCCCGACGGAACAAGGGCAAATGGGGTACGACCCGATGCCCGCTGCCGCCCCGGCGACAAAACAACTTCAGCAATTGCATCAATTGCTGTGCGCCGATCTGAAAACCTACCTCAGCGCCGATCCAGCGGAAGAGGATTTGTACAGTGAACTGACACAAAAGGTCGCGCGGTATCAGGATCACCTCGGCAAAAACCTCGGTTGCGTGCTGCCGGTCATGCTGTGGAAATCCGGCAATGACTTGCGGATTGAGCTGCGTGAGGCGCAGCGGAGCGAGGCAAATAAACAGGCGTTGAGCAATTTCCCGCCCCTTGCCAGCACCCGGCGCACCACGCTTGAATCGCTGGTCAGCCTGCACAACGCCTTTGCCAGCCTGCACCCGGAAATCGCGGAACTTGATGCCATCAGGATTGACCCGGCCGACCGGCATACAGCGCAGTGGAGCGCGGCGCTGAACGAGGCGATGGTGCAGGCGATCAGCATGCAGGTGGCGATGGTTCTGGAAGAGGTCCGGCGTGATTTCATCGACCTTGATGCCGTGGCGAAGCGGGGAGGCAAGGCCGGGTTGCGGGCGCTGAACCTGGAAGATGAAAGCCTGCAGAATTTTATAAAGGCTGTGGTGGCCCGGGCGGTGATCGAGACGAAAGACCCCGACAGTGTGGCCAAAGTGTTGGGCGGTGATGTACGGGGAGCAGTCGTCGGTGCGGCGGTCTCAGCTACGCTCGTCGCTGGCGGACCGGAACTGGCGCAAAGCGCCTCGCAGTTGTTGTCGGTTATGGAACCTTCTGTGTCTCAGGCGCTGGCGGGGTGGTACGGGTCTGAGAGCAAGCTGAAGGAGGTTATTGACTGGGTCTTACTGCGTCGCAGACTAAACCCGGAACAGTTTACGGATAGCGATGATAGAGTAGGTTAAGCCGTATTATAGACGAAATACGCGCCAATCCTTGTTGTAAACGGCTCGCCAGCACTTTCTGCATACAATTGCATACAATACTGCTTGCGAGACTCACTAATTTCAGGCATTACCCTTCTCAAACCCCATTTTCAGACGTATTCGGAGGCCCCATGACTGTTCAGGTCGGCACAGACACCAGCAATACCCGCAAAACCCTCAGCGTTGATGGTCAGACCATCGACTATTATTCGATCCCCGCAGCGCAAGCCGCCGGGCTGGGCGATTTCTCGCGCCTGCCTGCTGCACTGAAGGTGGTGCTGGAAAACATGCTGCGGTTTGAGGATGGCGGGCGCACGGTGAGCGTCGAGGACATCAAGGCGTTTGGTGAATGGGCGACCAAAGGCGGCAAGAACCCGCGCGAGATTGCTTATCGCCCCGCACGCGTGCTGATGCAGGATTTCACCGGGGTTCCGGCGGTGGTCGATCTGGCGGCGATGCGCGACGGGATCGTGGCGCTGGGTGGGGATGCGGAGCAGATCAATCCGCTCAATCCGGTTGATCTGGTTATTGATCACTCGGTAATGATCGACCATTTTGGCAACAATCAGGCGTTCCAGAAGAACGTGGACCGGGAGTATGAGCGCAACATGGAGCGCTATACATTCCTGAAATGGGGCCAGAAAGCCTTTAACAATTTCCGTGTTGTGCCTCCGGGAACCGGGATTTGCCATCAGGTGAACCTGGAGTATCTGAGCCAGACGGTATGGACTGATAAGGATCAGAACGGAGCCGAGATCGCCTACCCTGACACACTGGTGGGCACCGACAGCCACACCACCATGGTCAACGGCGCGGCGGTGCTGGGCTGGGGTGTTGGCGGGATCGAGGCCGAGGCCGCGATGCTGGGCCAGCCGATTTCGATGCTGATCCCCGAGGTTGTTGGCTTTGAACTGACCGGCCAGATGATGGAAGGCACCACCGGCACCGATCTGGTGCTGAAAGTGGTGGAAATGCTGCGCGAGAAGGGCGTGGTGGGCAAATTCGTGGAATTCTATGGCGAAGGTCTGGACCGGCTGCCGCTGGCCGACCGCGCAACCATTGCCAATATGGCACCTGAATACGGCGCAACCTGTGGCTTCTTCCCAATTGACGGCGAAACCATTCGCTATCTGGAGAATACCGGGCGCGACAAGGCGCGGATTGCGCTGGTTGAGGCCTATGCCAAGGAAAACGGTTTCTGGCGTGATGCGGACTATGCGCCGGTTTACACCGACACGCTGTCGCTCGATATGGGCACCATCGTGGCGGCGATTTCCGGGCCAAAACGGCCCCAGGATTATATCGCCCTGACCAACGCCAAACAGGCTTTCCACAGCCAGATGGCCGAAATGTTCAAACGCCCGATGGGCAAGGAAGTTGCCGTCAAAGGTGAAGACTACAC
>JAAEUI010000064.1 GCA_024227475.1 Paracoccaceae bacterium
TGGGGCATGACAGGATCATCCCCCATTCGGACGGTGCCGGGATTATTAAGGCGGTTGGCGCAGGCGTGGACCCGGCCCTGTTTGGCCAGCGGGTCTGGTTGTGGAACGGTCAGTGGCAGCGGGCGTCTGGCACCTGCGCCCGATATATTACCTTGCCGGCAGAGCAGGCCGTGGCGCTGCCGGATGCGGTTTCTTTTGAACAGGGCGCCTGCCTTGGCATTCCGGCGATGACGGCCTATCGGTGCGTTTATGCGGATGGGCCGGTTGAGGGCCAGAAGGTTTTGGTCACGGGTGGTGCCGGGACGGTATCGCGCTATGCCATTCAGATGGCGAAACTGGGTGGCGCGGAGGTTGTGACGACCGTCAGTTCCCAAGCTAAGGGTAATTATGCAAAGGCTGCCGGGGCCGATCACGTTGTGAACTACAAAACCGATGATGTGGCTGAGCAGGTTCTGGACCTGACCGGGGGTATTGACCGCATAATTGAGCTGGAATTCGGTGCCAACCTGCCGGTGTCAGAAGCGGTGATCAAACCAAACGGCGTCATCGCTGCTTATGGCTCTGCCGGGGACATGGCTCCGACCCTGCCGTTTTATCCGCTGATGTTCAAAGGCGTCACCCTGCGGATGATCCTTGTCTATATTCTGTCCAAACAGGCAAGAGCGGAAACCATTGCTGGCCTGAGCAGGCTGCTGGAACAGGGGGTTCTGACCCATTCTGTTGCTGCGACCTTTCCGCTTGAAGATGCTGTTAAGGCGCATGAGGCGGTAGAAGCAGCAGACAAAATGGGATCGGTTGTTGTCACGATCTGAATGGGGTCAGGACCGTCTGGTTTTTGCAGGTCGGACTGGTTGTCGCCTTTCAGGTGATCCGCTATAGGCGGTCTGAACAACACGCACAGGACGAACGCTCATGGCAGGCCACGGAACCCCTATCCCGATGACAGCACAAAAATCCGGACCGCTGTCTGGCACTGCGGATGTGCCCGGAGACAAATCGGTTTCGCACCGGTCGCTGATCCTGGGGGCACTGACTGTTGGGGAAACCCGGATATCGGGGCTGCTGGAGGGGCAGGACGTTCTGGACACCGGCAAGGCGATGGCTGCTTTTGGCGCGGATGTTGAGCGGTTGGGTGACGGCGAATGGCGGGTGAACGGGCTGGGTGTTGGCGGGTTTGCCGAACCTGAGGATGTGATCGATTGTGGCAATGCCGGTACCGGTGTGCGGCTGATCATGGGGGCGATGGCGACCTGCCCGATCACGGCAACATTCACCGGTGATGCCAGCTTGCGATCCCGGCCCATGGGGCGGATCACCGACCCGCTGGAGCTGTTCGGGGCGCAGGCAGTTGGGCGTGCCAGGGGCATGCTGCCGCTAACGATGGTGGGCGCGCGGGACCCGATACCGGTGCGCTACACGTCACCACACCCCTCGGCCCAGATCAAATCGGCTGTTTTGCTGGCCGGGCTGAACGCGCCCGGTGAAACCGTTCTGATCGAGCGGGAGAAAACCCGGGATCACTCGGAACGCATGCTGCGTGGCTTTGGAGCGCAGGTTGAAACGGTGGAAACGGATGAGGGGTTTGTAATTTCCCTGCAGGGCCAGCCGGAACTGAAGCCGCAAACCATCGCGGTGCCGCGTGATCCAAGCTCTGCTGCGTTTCCGGTTTGCGCGGCTTTGATTGTGGAGGGGTCTGAGGTGTTACTGCCCAACATCGGGCTGAACCCGACGCGCGCCGGGTTGTTCACGACCCTGATTGAAATGGGCGCTGACATTACCTTTGAGAACGAGCGTGAAGAGGGTGGCGAACCCGTCGCCGACCTGCGGGTTCGCGCATGTACGCTGCGCGGTATCGAGGTTCCTGCGGACCGGGCTCCCTCGATGATTGACGAATACCCTATCCTGTCGGCCGTGGCGGCTTTTGCTTCCGGTAAAACCGTGATGCGCGGTGTCAAGGAATTGCGAGTTAAAGAGTGCGATCGGATCGACGCCATGGCGCGCGGGCTGGAAGCCATGGGTATCAGGATCGAGGAGGGCGAGGATTTTCTGATTGTTCACGGGCAGGAACGTTCCGTTGCCGGTGGCATTACCGCAAAAACCCATCTCGACCACCGTATCGCCATGTCGTTTCTGTGCATGGGGTTGGCGACTGACCGGCCGGTTAGTGTGGATGATGGTGGCGCCATCGCGACCAGCTTCCCGGTATTTGAAACGCTGATGTCAGGGCTTGGAGCCCAGATCGAGCGGCAAACCGAAGGGTCTTAGCATGTCTGCGCGGGTAATCTGTTATTGGGTTTTGTTTGTCGCAACCCTAGCGGTCTATCTGGCCATGGTGGTGTGGACCTTGCCTCAGATTGCAGTCGCGGCCGGAAACCAGCAACCGTTTGACCTGCGGTTGGGTGGGTATTCGTTTGACGAGGCCTCTGCATTTCTTGCGGCGTTAACTCCCGAAGGCAGGGCGCTTTATCTTGGCGCGCAGCACAATCTAGATATGTTTTATCCGGCAATGATGGCGCTGGTTCTGCTGTTTCCACTGGTTCGGTTTACCCAGAATTGGCCTGCGGTTGTGCGTTTTCTGACTGTAGTGATTTTGTTTATCGGGGCGGCGGCGGACTATGTGGAAAACGCGATGGTCGCGAAGATGCTGCACATCGGTGCGGAGGGGCTGACAGTGTCGGCGGTCAAAACGGCCAGTTTCTGGACCCTGACCAAGTCGGTCTGCACGACTGTTGCCTTTCTGGTGCTTCTGGTGGCGATGGCCCTGGCTTTGGTGTCGCGCCTGAAACGCGGAGGCGGGGTGACATGAAGCAATCCCGGTTCACGGTTGCAATCGACGGCCCCGCGGCTGCGGGCAAAGGGACAATTTCAAAGGCGGTGGCCGAGCATTTCGGATTTGCCCATCTGGATACCGGGTTGCTGTACCGCGCCGTAGGGCGCAAGGCGCTGGATGCCGGGCTGACGGAATTCTCCGCTGAAAAAACCGAGGGATTGGCCAGAGGATTGTCCGCCGCCGACCTGACCCGGGGTGATCTGCGCACGGCTGAGGTTGCACAGGCGGCCAGCAGGGTTGCGCTCATTCCCGAGGTCCGCGCGGCATTGGTCGAATTTCAACGAGAGTTTTCGCATAGGGATGGCGGGGCGGTTCTTGATGGACGGGATATCGGAACGGTGATTTGCCCGGATGCCGATGTGAAGCTGTTTGTCACTGCCAGTGCCGAGGTGCGGGCTGAGCGACGGTTCAAAGAGTTGTCAGCTAAAGACCGTGAGACCACCTTTAAGAAGGTTCTGGCAGACGTTGTTGCGCGGGACGCCCGTGACGCAGATCGCAATACCGCACCGATGGTTGCTGCGCTGGATGCGGTGGTGCTGGATACTTCAGCCATGTCGATCGACGCGGCGGTTCACAGTTCCATCGACATTATTGATGCAAAGTTTGGCGGGTTCTGACCACAATAGCAGCTGCGCAGCGGGACAAAGAAGTTGTCGTGACTGACCCTTGTGATTATCAATACTCCATGCCGACCGCTGAAATCTTCAATCGAATATTCGAGGTCTTGAAACTTCCACGGCGGAACTGTGTCAGGTTTTTCAATGCCAGCTAAGACCCAATACACACGCAGCCGCGACGCGAACATCGCATATCAGGTCATGGGCGATGGCCCGGCCAAGGTTGTTTACGTGCCGGGCTGGGCTTCCCAA
>JAAEUI010000065.1 GCA_024227475.1 Paracoccaceae bacterium
GTCTAAATACGGAACAAAGATATTGAGCTGATGTTGGCCTTCAGGCAGATCAACCTCGGCAGTCCGGGTGGAAAGGCCGGCGTAGCCATAGACAACGACTTTGGACACTTTAGAATCGAGATGAAAGGTATCCGCTACTGCCGTGGTTCCAAAAAACAGAAAAACTAATGTCAAAACAATGCGCACGGTAAAGTCTCCTTACAGGCGAACACCGGGCAGGTTAGCGGACAGTTCCGAAAACGCAATGCACGCAATGTTTCAAAAGAAAGGGCCGCGCAATGCGGCCCTTCGGAAAACCTAAGACGGTGTTTCAGCCCTTTTTCAGCACCCGGCGCCCCAACAACTCTGCAATCTGAACGGCATTCAGCGCCGCGCCCTTGCGTAAGTTGTCTGACACGCACCACAGGTTGATACCGTTGTCGATGGTCGGGTCCTGGCGGATGCGGCTGATGAAAGTGGCGAATTCTCCGACGCATTCTGTAGGCGTGACGTAGCCGCCGTCCTCGCGTTTGTCGACAACCAAGATACCGGGTGCTTCACGCAGGATTTCACGGGCTTCCTCTTCGTCCAGGAACTCCTCGAATTCTATATTCACCGCCTCTGAGTGGCCGACAAAAACCGGCACGCGAACGCAAGTCGCGGTGACCTTGATCGCCGGGTCGACGATCTTTTTGGTTTCAGCGACCATTTTCCATTCTTCCTTGGTCTGGCCGTCTTCCATGAACACGTCGATATGCGGGATTACGTTGAAGGCGATTTCTTTTGGATAGACGCTGGCTTCGACCTCCTGACCCGGCACGTATTTGCCCTTGGTCTGGTTCCACAACTCGTCCATCGCGCCTTTGCCAGAGCCGGAAACCGACTGATAGGTCGACACAACAACCCTTTTGATTTTGGCGCGGTCATGCAGGGGTTTCAGCGCCACAACCATCTGTGCGGTCGAGCAGTTCGGGTTGGCGATGATGTTTTTCCTCGAATATTGCTCAATGGCGTCCGGGTTGCATTCCGGCACGATCAGCGGCACCTGCGGGTCGTAGCGATAGAGAGACGAGTTGTCGATCACGACACAGCCCGCAGCAGCGGCTTTGGGTGCGTAATTCTTAGTGGCCGCAGAGCCAACCGCAAACAGAGCAATATCCCAGCCGGTGAAGTCGAAGGTGTCCAGGTCCTCGGTCTTAACCGTCTTGTCGCCAAAGCTGCATTCAGTACCCATTGATTTCCGGCTCGCCAATACGGCGATTTGATCAACCGGGAACTGGCGCTCGGCCAGGATATTCAGCATTTCGCGGCCCACGTTACCAGTGGCACCGACGACAACAACACGGTAGCCCATGTTTCAAGTCTCCTAGGTTATCAGTTTGGACAGCGCTGCCTTAGAACCTTTCTGCGACAAGGGAAATGCCCGTACCGGTAAAATTTGGGATTATGTCGGAGAAGGAGACATTTTGACCATGAAAACCCGCATATTTGCAGCAGTTTTTTCTTTTGTCGCGGCGTCAGCTGTGGCTGATTCTCCACAAATCGAGAAGGTTAGCGCCAGCAAGTCGGGAACGACATGGCGTTTTGACGTCACGCTGCGCCATGATGATACCGGCTGGGATCACTATGCGGACGGTTGGGGGGTTTACACCGAAGATGGGGCAGAACTGGGATATCGCGTGCTCGCGCACCCGCACGTCAACGAACAGCCCTTCACCCGGTCACTGGGGGGCGTTGAAATTTCCGGATCGGTTAAACGTGTTGTTATCGTTCCGCGCGATTCAGTGCACGGTGTTGGACAGGAATACCCTGTCGATCTGGAGTAATCAGCGGCGCCTAAGAAAGTGTTTTGCCAGCCAGTAAAGGGCGATGGTGACCCACAGAACCTCGATCATGATGGCGCCTGCGTTGGGCTTGTACCACAATGAGCCCAGAATCATCGCTGCGCCGGTCAGGTTGAACAGCTGAAACGGTGGGCGCTCGCCGTTGAGATATCCTCCGGAGACACCAAAATAGGCCCCGGCAATCACAAAGGAGCCAACAACCCCAACCCAATCAATAAACCCGAGTTCAGCCAGAAACATTTTGCGATCCCACATAAGGCATGGTTGAGGTTTTGGTATCAGGATTTGGCGGGGCCGCAAAGACCGGTATCAGGTTTCATCCCAATGTTGCAGAGAGGGAATAATACGGTTGGCACCCCACGGACAAATTGCCGGGCGCCGGGGAATGGAAGTTGGGCCCAAACAATTGCAGTCCCTTCGGTTGATATCCGGTTCTGCCAACGAAACCTGGTATTGGAGAGTTGCCTTTGTCTGCTGAGCACGGCTATTCAGGATGGATCAGCAATGCGGTTTGTTTCTTTGCAGAATTCCGCTACCAATTGACGGACCGGGCGCAGGAAAAAACGAGTATTTGAGGCTTTAAGCAATGCAGTTAACTATGATTGGTACCGGCTATGTCGGCCTGGTGTCGGGCGTTTGTTTTTCCGACTTCGGCCATGATGTTGTGTGTGTTGACAAGAAGGAAGCCAAGATTGCCCATCTGCGCGATGGAAAGGTTCCGATTTTTGAGCCGGGGCTGCAATCGCTGCTGGCCCGGAACATCGCGTCTGGTCGACTAAATTTTTCTTTGGATCTTGGCGCGGCGGTTGGAGATGCCGACGCGGTGTTCATCGGTGTTGGCACACCCACCCGGCGCGGTGACGGTCACGCCGATCTGACGTATGTGTTTGATGCGGCGCGGGAAATTGCACACGCCCTGAAAGGTTACACTGTCGTTGTCACAAAATCGACGGTTCCGGTCGGGACCAACCGCGAGATTGCCCGGATCATTTCCGAAGAAAACCCCACGGCGGACTTCGATGTCGCCTCAAACCCGGAATTCCTTCGCGAAGGGGCTGCGATAGAAGATTTCATGCGCCCGGACCGGATTGTCGTGGGAGTTGAAACCGAACGGGCACGGGACATGATGGCGCGGGTCTACCGCCCGCTGGCTCTGCGCGAGGCGCCGATCATCTATACCGATCTGGAAAGTGCTGAGATGATCAAATACGCCGCCAACGCCTTTCTGGCTACAAAGATCACCTTCATCAATGAAATCGCCAGCCTGTGTGAAAAGGTCGGGGCGGATATCAAATTGGTGTCCAAGGGCATGGGAATGGACAACCGGATCGGTGACAAGTTTTTGCATGCTGGTCCCGGCTACGGCGGCTCCTGCTTTCCAAAGGACACCAAGGCGCTGGCGCGGATTGGTCAGGAATATGCCAGCCCGGTGGAGATTGTTGAGGCAGTCATCGACATAAACGATGCGCAGAAACGCCGGATGGTTGATAAGGTGATGGAGCTGTGTGATGACAAGGTGAATGGTAAAAAAATCGCGGTGCTGGGGGTGACGTTCAAGCCCAACACTGATGATATGCGCAACAGCCCTTCGCTGACGATTATCCCCGCACTGGTGGGCGCGGGTGCCGAGGTGCATGTGGTTGACCCGCAGGGGCGCAAAGAGGGTGAAGACCTGCTGCCGAGCGTGATTTGGCAGGAGGATATTTCAAGCGCAGTTGAAAATGCCGAGGCTGTTGTCATCCTGACAGAGTGGAATGAATTCAGGGGGCTGGATCTGAACCGCCTGGCCGATGCGATGGCCGACCCGCGCATGGCGGATTTGCGCAACATTTATGATCCGGCGGAAGCCGTTGCCGCTGGATTCAGGTATGTGAGTGTTGGGCGTTAAAATTGTTCATACCTGATAGAAATAGTACCGATCCGGGGCAATGTGTTCCGGCCCCTGAACGGCAGTGAAACCTACCAGCGGTTGACCGGACACGATCATTCCACCCTTGGCCATAACTTTTGCAATCAATGGGCTGAGTTTGGCTGCCTCGGCCACGTCCTTTTCTTTGACACCAAATCCGAAGTCATAGTGAGCCAGCACAATTTTTGCCCCCATCGCGCTCAATTTCTTCAAACTTTCCTCGGCTTCACCCTGCAGAAAGTCCTGTTCTGGCGGCACGCAGCTGTGATGACATTGCAGTATCCGGTCCATGACCCAAATGCGGCGGCCCGAAAGCACTTCGCGCATGTGGTCATAAGTTCGGCCATTGCCCAGACCCATATCAAGCGCATCACCGGGCAGATCCGCAATCCTGTCGGCAGCCCAGTTCAGGCCATCCCGTTGTGCCGTGAACCGGCGTAGCATGCTGTCCAGTCTGCTCATTCTGGTGTTCCCCATTTCAATTCGGCGGCGGTCCAGACATGGGCCGGTCCGGTCAAAAGTGTTTCGATAAATCCGGCGGCAAAGTCCCAGATCGCCGGGTCATGCACAAGATGGTGGGTCAGAAGCCCAAGCGGCTCGCTGTTGTCCTGCTTTCCCAAACGTCGGTTTTTAAGCAACGCGACCGTATGGTCTATCAGAAATTCAGGCGCATGCAGCGAACGGCTGCCGTGCCAGTCAATCGGGTCAATGTGGGTGTTGATCTGTTCCAGTGCGCCGGTTGCAAACCGGTTGCTGCGCGGATTGAAGGTGGATATGGCCCGGTAACCGGCCCTTGTCAGTTCAGATAAGTGCTCAGATGCGAAGCGATTCCATGGCGGAACGAACGTGGGTGTCAGTCTGGCCCCGAACAGGGTTCTCATCCGAGCGAGCCCGGTGCAGATATCGGCGCGAAGCTTTTCTCGCGGGCGTGATGCATCGAATTCGGATTTCTTCATGCCGCCAGGCGCATGGTTTTTGTGCGCGAAGCCGTGAACCACCGGAAGAAAAACCGGCCCGTCATTCAGGAGATCGGCCAAGGCCTGGGTGGTGGCGTCGGGGATAATGGCCAGATGTACCGGGACACCGGTGGAAGATGCCAGAGTGGCAAGTCGATCCAGTTGTGATGACGGCGCAATCGCATCGTCGTCCCGCCACCAAAGAGGCAGCTGCAAGCCGTCAGAGCGCCAGATCGCTAACTCGGTCTTCAGGGGTTGCCAGTTAGTTGTCATAGCCCGGCCTCGAACAATTGCTCAACAATCCGCACTGTTTCAGCTGCGCCGTCAAATTGCGCATGGGTTTCAGCGGCACCCTCAGCGATGGTTTCATCCACCGCCTGCAGCAGGCTTTCAGGTGTCAGGGTATTGCTTGGGATCAGGGCATATCCTTGCCGCTTGGCCAGACTTTCCGCCCGCAGGGTCTGTTCCACTTCACCGCCAAGATCAAACGGAACAAATACGCCGGGCGTTCTGGTTTGCAGCAAGTCAATCGCTGTGTTGTACCCGCACATGCTCACTGAAACAGCGGCGTGGTTTAGCATCTGCCTAAAATCGCGTCTGACCGGTTCAATCGTTATGCTCAGGTTACCAGCCTGCTGGCGGAGTTTTTGGATACTGGCGTCTTTGTCTGACCCGCCCACCAGCAGATGCCAGTGCCGGTTTCGGTCCTTTTTTGCGGCTTTTACGGCTGTTTCGAACAGCTGTGTTCCGACACCACCACCCCCGGCCGTGACCAGAACCTCATGCTGCCCTGCCTTATCAGGATGTGAAAGAGGCGCGGGTGGAGCAACATACCCGGTGTATCTGAGTTTCTTTGACAGGGCGTTGGTTACGGGCCAGCTCACTTCCAGTGGCGTTGCTGCCGGGTCAGAGTGCACGAGAACCGCGTCATAAAACTCGGCAATCAGGTTGGCTGTGTCCTCTTCCTTTTGCGCGGTTGAGGGCGGTGCAAGTATGTCCCGGATTGACGCCAGAATTATCGGCCTGTTGGGCAAGGCCACGGCGGCCTCTAAAGCCGCCAAAAACTCAGACTTCAGCACGCGCCGACCAAAGGGGTACAACTCTGTTATCAGGACGTCGGGCCGAAGATCGCCGATCAACGAGACAAGGCAATTACATCGGTCAGCCATGAATTGCCCGTCAACCGGCTGATCCAGGCTGTCCAGCAATCTGTTGAAGTGAATACCATCAGATTTTACCGGCGGCAGCTGGTGTAACCGGATAGCTTCTGTTCTGAGGTTAGGCACCGGTGTGCCGCCTGATACGATGTCTACATCATGGTTGGCTTGCCTGAATGCGTCGCCAAGAGTTACAGCTCGGCTCAGATGGCCAGTTCCCAGCAGGTGGGTAACGAGGATCATTACACGCATTGTCTTGCAATCAATCGCTGAGGTTCAAAGGCAGGGGTCATTTTCCCGTCAGTCAAATTGATGATGAACAGCCGGTTCCGCTTTATCCTGAATGGCGGGGTCCCTCGAAAGTTCCAATCATGGGCCATCGCCAGGAGCACGCGCATTATCCCGATATGACATACAGCCACGGTGTCACGGCTTAGGCTTTTAACTAAGGGTTCCAGCCGGTCCCTGACTTCTGCAGGGCTTTCTCCGTTTGGTGGTCGGTAGTCCCAGCCCCAGTGTTCCAGGTCTCGAAACCCTGACTTTGGGTCGGCCTTCAGCTCGATGCCTCGTTTGCCCTCCCATTCACCCCAGTCCATTTCTGTCAACTCTGGAACGCTTAACGGTGCTCGTCCGGCGACCAGCTCGGCTGTCTGAGACGCGCGAGTCAGCGGGCTGGAACACAGGTCCGCGGACACCCATTCTGGCGGAAGCGACAACCCTGCCAATGTCTCGGCAGCTTCGGTATCAAGAGGAATATCGGTTCGCCCCTGAATCCGGCCCTGACGATTCCAGGCGGTATGACCATGTCTGAGCAAGGCGAGTTTCGTCATGTTGCGTCTTTCACAAGTGACTGCAATTGTTGTCCGAGCAGCGCGGTTGCGGACGGACGCAAATGGTTCTGAAATATATAGGATCGCAAGCTGCCCTGGGCCAGTTTTCGGGCATTCTGGTTGTTCAACAGATCGTCAATCGCGTTTGCAAAAGCCCGCGCGTCGTTTGGCGGAGTTAAGGCACAGGCCGGGGCAACGACGTCTCTGACCCCGGGCCGGTCCTGCGCAATGACCGGAAGTCCGTGTGCCTGTGCTTCAAGATACACCATGCCAAAAGCCTCATTAACACCGGGCCAAACAAGCGTTGTTGAGTTTGACATTTGCTGTGCAACACCTTCTTCGCCCAGCAGCCCAAGGAAGGTCACGCGCTTGTCGAAAGCAGAATATAGTGCCCTGATTTCATCTGCCGCAGGGCCGTCTCCCACTATTTTCAGTGTCCAATCAGGGTTTTCCAGATAAGCTAACGCCTCAGCAAGTTGGCGGTAAGACTCAAACTTGTCGCCGGAACGCAGCATACCAACTGCCAGTAAAGTTGAACTTGGCGGCGGGGATTCAGGCAGGGGAGGCAGTTTTGCCTGATTCAGAAACGGTTGCAATTTGATCAGTGCCTGATTTGGGGTCTTGTGCTGTTCCAGAGCAAACCTATCCCGCTCGGTCAAATAGAAGATGGGATTCGCCAAATCGCAGGCCAGCTCCGCCATGGCGGCAAAGCTTGCCCAACCCCCAACCAGACGCTTGGTTGATCTGCTGGCTTCGACCAGAACATAAGGTATTCCCAAATGCTGGGATACCTCCGGGCCGATCAGATCAGGGGCTTTATAGTAGTTGTGGTATGTCACCCAAACCTGCCACTTTGCAGCATAGGGGTGCTCCAGGACCTTTTCTATCTCATGTTTGGCATCGGACATAATCCGTTTTTGTCTCGTCTCGTCTCCACTGCCTTCCCAGCTTCTCAATTCCGATGCGAGGTCTATCGCCGTTTCCGGAGAGATATCCTGCAACGCTGCCATCAATCCTCTGGCCATGGTCCGGTCGCCAGAAGGGACCGGGCTATTCGGCGGTTTTAACGGGGCGTAGAATGCGATGTTTCGCAACCTCATGTGAGCGACCCGTTGATCATTGATTCAATCCGGCGGCAAAGTTGGTCTATTCCACGTTGCATGCCAAACTCGCTCTTCAGGCGAGAAAAAGCAGCGGTCGCCAACGACAAACGTTTTTCCGGGTTACCTGCCAGCTCCGCAATTGCCGCTGAAAGTTCACTTGGGTTGTCGTTCACCAAAATCCCATGTTCCCCGTTGGTGATGAATTCGGGTATGGCGGACACTGGTGTCGACAATATTGGCAGTAGTTGTGATGCCGCTTCCATCAGGACGTTAGGCAATCCATCGCGGTCTCCGTCAGTGGCAATCCGTGATGGTAACGCGAACAAATCGCTGCTGCGCATGGCGGAAATGACCTCCGGTTGGTCACAGGTCCCTCGCCAAATAATTCGGTCCTGCACGCGGTGCTGTCGGGCGAGCTTTTGCAGCGCCTCTTTCAACGGCCCGCCGCCGATATGCTCCCATTGCCAATCAAGATCTTCTGGAAGGGCCGCCAAGGCCGGTATCAACCGGTCAAATCCTTTCTTCTCAACCATTCTCCCGACTGAAAGAACGCGAAATGGTCCCTCTGAGTGAATGCTCCGTTCTGGCGGAGACGGGAAGCGCTCAAGATCGAGGCCGTGATACAGCAACTCCACCCTGTCCGGGGCAGCCGATAATTGTTGAAGGTGTTCAGCCCCAAACGCGGTGCAGGTTACGCCAAAGGTGGCTCCTGTGGCGTTGTCAGCGAGTTTTTCCCGTATTTCCCACTCTGGTGAGGTCCAGATATCCTTTGCATGCGCGGAAAAACCCCAGGGCCTGCCAAGCATTATCGCAGTGTAGCGGGCAACGGATGATGGGGTGTGAAGAAAGTGTGCATAAAAGGCTTCGGTCCGGGATGGTGCTTCGCTGGCCATTACGCAGGCCTGCCCGAACCTGCGGATACGGTTGCGGGTTTTGTCCCGCTTAAAATCGTGCCACCAAATGCGGTGCGCCTCTTTATAACCCGGTAACGATCTGCATCTGAGCCAGGCCCTAAAAGCCCGAACGGGTTCTTGATGCAGGTACTCCGGCAGATACCTTACCTGTGCCCTGATAGCATCGTGCAGCGGGTGCCGCTTCTTGTCGGTTGGAAACCTCAGTGACCAGATTTCGAAACTGTGCCCACTCGCTTCCAATGCGGCAAGTTCTTGAGCAATGAACGTCTCCGAAAGTCGGGGCCAACCTTTGACCACAACCGCCAATACCGCAGGATTTTCGGTCATCCAGCTGCCTGCGTTGCTTCTGGCTGAAGCAGCGCGTCGACACGCTCAACTATGAATTCCAGGCCAGTCAGAAGGTCTGGGAACCTGCCTGTTGATGGTGGGCTTTGGTGCTGAAGGTTTCGGATTGCTTCGATCATAACCTCTGGGGTGGTGCCGTCACGGTCAGGGTCCAGCATCCGTACAAGATTGAGCTCTTCGGCACGCGAAGCCCTGATAAACTGCTCAAGCCGTGGCTTTTTCCGGGGCATGATGATCGCCGGTTTGTCAAACGACAAAATCTCGCAAAATGTGTTGTAGCCACCCATTGCGATGACGCCCTGGGCGTTGGCCATCAGACTTTCCATTTTGGACTCAAAACCAAGCGAAACAACGCGACCCTGTAATTGGGCAACGCGGTTTTCAAATTCAGTACGTGTCTGACCGGACAGAAAAGGGCCGTAAATGATATGTGCAATCGGTTTAAGATCCGGATCGGTTTCATAGGCCTTCAAAACCCGATCGACCAGCATTTCGCCATCGCCACCACCACCAGGCGTGACTAAAATAAAGGGCTCGTCTCCGCTGTCTGCAGTTCCCCAGGTTTCGCGCCGCAGATATCCGGTCCAATGCATCCTGTGATTTATCTCTTTGGGGTAAGATAAACCCTCAAGCGGGTTGTAGATCGATTTTAGCCCATAGACCCAAATCTCGTCATAAAAGGTCGACATCGCTGAAATCGCATCTTTTCGGTCCCACTCGCTGGCAAGCGCTGTTCCTTCATCCAGAACGTCCCGCAATCCCAGGACCACCTTGGTTCGCCCGAAGTCCCTCAGCCATTGCAGTGTCGGCAACAATTCTCCCCTGAAACCGGTCGGCTCCTTGTCGACAATAACAAGGTCAGGTTCGAATCTTTCGACTGCGGTTCGGATCAGACCTTCGCGCAAAGAGGTGGTTTCGTCGATATCAAGACCAAGTGCTTCGGAAATGTAGGACCCGTCTGTCATTTTGGTAACACCGGGCAAACGGATGTGATCAACACGCTCCGGAAAAGTAAACCGGCCAGCCACCGGCGATCCGGTAAGAATGATTGCGGACAGACCAGCGTCAGCCTTGGTCAGAGCGCCAGCGATTGTTCGGGAGCGGCGCAGGTGGCCAAGCCCGAAAGTATCGTGGCTGTACAACAAAACACGCCGCGGTCTTCCGCCTGGAACATCAGTTTTGGTGTGTTCAAACAGCACTGTTACTCAGCCCCATGTTTTCCGGTGCTTGCGCCAAATTTCCAGCTCCCACAACTCTGATAATTGTAACGTAAGTGGCAACTGCCTTTTACGCCACGCCGTTTGCACCTTCCCCCACAACCCTATACCGATAAATCCGTCAAGCGCCAACGCCCAGTGAAGCAGATTCATCCCTGCACTGGTACAGATATATGTGTGTTCCTGCTAATGTCGCCCGGTTCAAAATCACTTTGTCTTGACGGAGCGTTACTTTTTAATACCCTTTGCGGGCTTTGCGTTAGAATTTACTGCGGTTTACCGAGGCTGAAAGAGAGACGAATATGTTTGCTTGGCGCACCTACAAACTGACAATTGCGTTCTTTTTGGCTGTCTGTTTTGCCGGGTTTGGTTTTGCCCAGGATAGCGCGTCTACAGTCGAAGACATCGTCCGGTCTGCCAATGACGCCGGAATGCAGGTTATCATTATTGGTGAAGAACCTGACGAATCCGCCGGTGAAACGGCAGCAGACCCGCTTCGGGGTTCCGTGTTAATGAAATCACAGGAACGTGCCGCCGCGTTCCGTGAAGCACTGCGCAAAAGGTTGGAGCACGGCCCGGATTCGATTTCGGAAGTTATCACCGTATTGAACAACAAAAGCCCGACCGGTCACTATTCCAATTACTTCGTCATGCTAGCCTGGACGCTGGCACTTCTGTTCGCTGCGGAGCTGATTGTAGGGGAAACTTTTGGAAAACGCCTCGTTGGACCGTGGTTCATTAGGCTGCAAATAGAAAACCCGATTGGCTATACCCAAAAATTGCCAATCCTTTTGGTGCGCACTGCCTTGGCGGTTGTTGGACTGATGTTGGTGGTCCTGATTTCCTATGGGCTGGGACTTTTGTTTTTTGGTGCTGCAGACAATAGACCAGAAAGCGAAAGGGAAATCGTGCAAGTGACGGTTGCCTATTTTTATCTGACCTATTTCACTGCGCGCGGTGTTGTTTTTCTTTGGCGTATGGTGCTGGCACCCTTTCTTGAGAAATACCGGATCCCGCATTTTTCAAACCGCGATTCCAAAGTTCTGTACTATTGGATGCTCAACGTCGCGACCTTCGCGATTATCACTGAAAATTTTTGCGGATGGATGAAAGAAATTGGCCTTTCCTACGGCACCCACGCCATTATTACCTCAGGACTGTCCAACGTGGTTGTCCTGCTGAATGTCGCGATGGTCTTGTTCAACCGGCGGGCTATCTCATTGGCCATTCTGAACGGGGTGCCGTTTCGCGAAGCGTCGGTCCCGGCGCGGTTTTTTTCCTGGGCCTGGGCACCGGGCGTCATCGTCTATTTTGTCGTGGCCTGGTTGGAAATGACGTATCGACTCGTTGAAGTGCGACCTTTGGGAGTGCCGCTGATTTCGGGCTTCTACATGATTCTTCTGTCAATTTTGGTTGTCTACGCCCTGGTTGGTTATGTGATTGAACGGTTCTTTCAGCGCCGCCGCATTATCGACGCCTGGAATGCGCAGGCAGCAGAAAGCGAAGCAGAAGAACTCTCCGACTTTGACGAGGATGGAAACCAAAAAAGCAGGGGGCATTTTTACCATCCACACAAAATGCGGACATTTGAGGATCTATCCCGCCGATTGGCAAACATACTCGCGCTTGTTGCCGGTTCCTGGGCAATCATTGAAATCTGGCAGATCGACGTTGACATGATGATGCTCCCGGCGATCAAGCGCAGCTACGATATCGTGGCGATCTTGTTTATCGGCTACGTTCTCTTTCACAGTGCCCGCATTTGGATTGACCAGAAGATCGACGAAGAAGGTGGTGGCGATATTGAGGTGGCCCCAGGTGATGAGGGCGGGACAGGTGGCGCGTCCCGGCTGGCAACGTTGCTCCCCCTGTTTCGGAATTTTGTATTAGTGGTGATTGTTGTTGCCATCGCTCTGATTGCCCTATCCGAACTTGGCATCAACGTTGCGCCGCTTTTCGCCGGTGCCGGGGTTGTTGGTCTGGCCATCGGGTTTGGTGCACAGGCGCTGGTCCGCGATATTTTTTCCGGAGGTTTCTTTTTGTTCGATGATGCCTTTCGCAAAGGAGAATATATCGACATTGGCAGTGTGAAAGGAACGGTTGAAAAAATTTCGGTAAGATCGTTTCAGTTGCGCCACCATCTGGGCCCGCTCCACACTGTTCCCTTTGGCGAAATTCAGCATCTGACAAATTTTTCGCGCGATTGGGTGATGATGAAGCTTAAGTTGCGCGTGACCTATGACACCGATGTTGAGAAGGTCCGCAAACTGGTGAAAAAGCTGGGTCTGGAGTTGCTTGAGGACGAAGTCGTTGGCGCACAGTTCATTCAGCCGCTGAAATCACAAGGCGTCGTGGAGATGCAGGATTCGGCAATGATTATCCGGGTCAAATTTATGACCAAGCCAGGAGATCAATGGGTGCTGCGCAAGCGCGTGTACCAGGAAATCCGCGACCTTTTCGCCCGCGAAGGCATTAAATTCGCACACCGCGAAGTTACGGTTCGATTGGCTGAGGGCAACGCAGATGATCTGACGCCCAAACAGAAAGAAGCGCTGGGTTCAGCTGTGCTTGCCATGGAAGATCAGGATGCAGACGATTTGGCTGAGGGCGGAAACGGTAGCGACGAAAGATGACTTGGCGTTAATGATGCGAGTAGGGGTCCAGTGAGTCACGCATTGCATCGCCGAGGAAATTGAATGCAAGGACGACGAATATCACCGGCAACATCGGGATTGCTGTCCAGGGGTAGATCTCGATTGATGCAAGGTTTTGTGCGTCATTCAGCATCACTCCCCAACTCACCGCCGGCGCCCGTAACCCGAGCCCGAGAAAGGACAGGGCTGTTTCTCCGAGGATCATCGCGGGTATTGACAGCATGGCGCTGGCGATCAGGTGGCTGGAAAAATTCGGAAGCAGGTGTTTTCGAATGATCCGCGATGGCTTCGCGCCCATCATTTCTGCAGCCCGAACGAACTCTTCCTCTCTAAGGGCAAGGAATTTTGATCGCACAGCCCGGGCGAGACCGGGCCAATCCAGCAAGCCAAGAATTATCGAGATAATGAAGAATACTGCAACGGGGCTCCAATGCGAAGGCACTGCGGCTGACAAGGCCAGCCAAAGTGGAAGTTCTGGGATAGAACGCAAGACTTCTATCACGCGCTGAACAAACCAATCCACACCGCCGCCGAAATATCCGGCGATGCCGCCAATACTGATGCCCAGCAGAAAAGATACAGTTATTCCGATCAACCCGACGGTTAGTGACAGTTGCGCTCCGTACAGAATGCGGGAAAACACATCACGTCCAAGCCGATCTGCGCCCCACAAGAATACCGTTGCGCCCTCCGGGGCGCAGAACAAATGCCGCTGCGTTGGTATAAACCCCAGGAAATTGTAGCGACCACGCGTGCAAAAGAACTCAAGCTTGGCCGGGTTTTCATAGTCTGACGTGTAGATCCACCTGAAATTTTCCAAATCGGCTTCTGCGGTCATCGGATAGATAAATGGCCCGATAAGTTTTCCGTCATGGAACAACCGCACCATTTGTGGCGGTCCATAAAGGTGATCCGCGTTGCGCTCGTTTGGCGTGTAAGGTGCGACAAAGCCCCAAAATGGCAGCATCAGATAGGAGAAGGCTAAAAAGATGCCCGAGATCAGACCCAGCCGGTGGCGTCTGAATTTGCGCCATATCAACAGCCAGTTTGGTGCATCCAAATCCGGACGCTCCAGCGCTTCACGATCGGCATTTGGGTCATACGGCGCGTCGTCTACGTAGCGGCCTTGGGGCAAATCGGTCATCGCTTACGCCCCCCATACCGAATGCGCGGATCAAGGAGTGCGAGTAAAACGTCGGAAATCATTGTCCCGATCAGAGTCAGCCCGGCAACAAACAGAAGGATAAACCCGGCCAGGAACTGGTCCTGGGATTTCAGTGCCGTCAGCAAAGCCGGGCCGATGGTTTGAAGGCCGAGCACCACCGAAACCAGTACGGAGCCTGAAATCAGCGACGGCAGCAGGTTGCCGATGTCAGCAACAAATGGGTTGAATGCCACCCGCAGCGGGTATTTCAAAACACTCCTGATCGGCGGCACACCTTTTGCCTTGGCGGTTTCTACATAGGGTTTGCTCAGTTCGTCCAGCAGGTTGGCCCGCAGCCGCTGCATCATTGCTGCTGCGCCGGCCGTACCGATGACAAATGTCGGAATGATCAAATGCACCAAAACGGATTTCACTTTCGCGGCGGACATCGGTTCGCCTTCGAACTCTGGTGCCATCAAGCCGCCGATAGGCAGGTTGAAGTACTTGTGCCCGTAGTAGAACAACATAAGGGCCAAAAGAAAATTGGGCGTCGCCAGACCCAGATATCCAATCAGAGCAGACGTGTAATCGACCCATGTTTTCGATCTAACCGCTGCCAGTACTCCCAGTGGCAGTGCCACAACATAGACAAACAAGACAGCAGCCAGATTGACCAGAACCGTCAGCCACAAGGCGCTGCCGACAATTTCTGAAACTGGTTTGTCGTATTCAAACGACCAGCCAAAATCGCCGTGAATAATGCCGGAAAACCCATGTGGTCCGGGCCAAAACCCGATCCAGATCAGGTATTGTTTCCACAGGGGCTGATCCAGTGAATACTCTTGACGCAGGAATTCCACTTTTGCCACGCCGGAGTCCTGCCCGGTGGAGCGCAGTTCCGCAATCAAATTGCTGAGGTAATCACCGGGTGGCAGGTTCATGATGAAGAACACCAATGCCGACACGACCAACAGGGTCGCCAGCATTGTGAAAAACCGGAATACTGCGTAGCGGAGGATTTCCATCAGTGCGCTTCCCCATCGCTGAAGAAAAACTCATCTGGCCGGTGTATGCCGAAGTGCGCACCCGGGTCCCATGCCCACAGCGCTTTTTCGGGTACGTTTTTCAGTCGGTTTGAAACCACAACCGGCTGCGGTGCTTCCGCCAGTATTCCGATCCCGTACATTTCTTCTGCATGTATTTGCAGCATTTCACGCCAGATCGCACTGCGGCGATCATCTGTGCCAGCCTTTTCCCAGTCTGACGCCAGCTGCATCAGCCGTTTTGGCTTTGGCATATCTACTTCTTCGCCGGCACTGCCGCCGGTCTGGTAATATTGCCCCCATTTTGGCCATGAAAAGAACTCCTGTGCACGCGGAGCCAGATATTCTGGCGACGTGGCGGAGGTGGGAATTCCGTTATCCCATCCATACCAAACAGCCGCCATGGTCTGCCCGGAGAATACGTGCTGGCGCAGAATATCCCGGTCCAATGGCCGAACGATCAGGCCGATGCCAATGTCACGCCACGTGTCAGCGATGATCTGCAGGGCGTTTCCGACTTCTTCCCTTTCCCCGGCAGTTTCCACAACGATTCGCATAGGTCTGCCATTTGGCAACAGACGAAGCCCGTCGCTTCTGCGCTCCGAAAACCCCATTTCATCAAGGATTTGGTTTGCCTTTTCTGGGTTATATACAGCCCAGTTCCTGAGGTTTTCTTCAGAGAAAAACGGGCTGGGAGGAAGGACGGTCATGTTGCCCTCTGACGCCAGCCCGAAATACAAAGCCCGGTTAATCATCCGGCGGTCAATTCCAAGCGACAAGGCTCTGCGAAAGTTTCTGTCGCGAAGTAACCGGCGCCATTTTGGATCTGCGTGGTTCAGGTTCGGATAGATGGCAATCTGTGAAGAAGTACCGTTTGGCCAAAGGAAGACTTTATAGTCCTGCCCCTCGGTTTCACCTTTTTTCAGAATTGGCACATCTTTGAAATTCAGACCACGGGCCTGAAGATCAGCTTCGCCAGCGTTCGTTTTTGCCGCAACCAGACCCCGTCCAACGATGCTCATTTCGACGGTATCAATATACGGGAGCTGAATACCGTTTGTATCAATCCTGTGATAGTAGGGATTGCGAACGAATTGGCGACGGCTTTCCTTGCCGGTGTCTGCAGCAATCCACGGCTGCAGTGTTGGCAGGCGGTGATTGTCAAATTTGTACATGTTGTCGCGCTTGTTGTGCAGTGCGGCCCAACTGCGGACTTTCTTCTTTCTTATCTTCTGCGCCAGTTCGTCCGGGTCAGCGAAATCGGCATGGAATTGTTTTAGAAAATGTGCGGGGCGGTAAATGAACGGGGGCCTTGCCTGTGCAAGCTGCGGCAGAAAGCCTGGGTTGGGCTTAGACCAGATAAACAGGACCGTCGTTTCGTCGGGGAACAGAACGCGCGGCAGTTCTCCGTCTAGCTTCAGAAACGCCGGTGGCCCTGAGGGAGCAAGTTCCTCATTATTGGCGACATGATCCCACCAATACTGAAAATCGGCGCTGGTGAATGGGTTCCCGTCAGACCACTTATGACCCTTGCGAAGCTTGAACGTGAATATCCGCCCTTCGGCCACTTTCACATCTTCAAGGATGTCCGGCATCAGCTGATAGTTTTCGTCATAACCCATCAAGCGTGCGTATCCGTAGACGACCATCTGGCGGATATCCTTGGACCGCGTGATCATTGTGCGTAATGTCCCACCCTGTTGGCCCGTCACCCGGCCCTTGGCTGAAAGGTCAACAACAATCGGGTTTTCCGGCAATCGCTGATCAATCGGGGGCAATACACCGTGCTCGACAGACTCGCGCCAAAACTCTGCTTCCTTCAATTCCGGCAATTCAGCCGCAAATGCCTTCAACGGGGTAATAAATGCCGTTAGAAGAACAAAGGTGCAGGCCAGCCGGTTCATATCTGTATCCGCACCAGATGTCCTGGTTCCGTTTCGGTCAGTGGTGGTACTTCCGACGCCTGGAACGCAAACTCCTCTGGCCAGGTTTCCGGGTCTCCGGCACCGATGGCCACGGCGTCCAAATCTATCTTCTGCTCAACTGAGGGCTCCAGGCAGGCAGCAATTAGCGCCTTGGTGTATGGATGTTTAGGTGCAGAAAACAAAATGTCAGGCGCAGCCTGTTCGACGATTTGCCCGCGCCTCATAACGGCAACCTCGTTCGCAATTCGCGAAACTACCGCCAGATCATGCGAAATGAACAGATAAGACAGGCCCAGCGTCTCGCGAATGTCTTCAAGCAATTCCAAAACCTGCATCTGAACTGACAAATCCAGCGCAGATGTCGGCTCGTCACAAACCAAAAGCTTAGGCTCCAGCGCTAGTGCCCGGGCGATGGACAACCTCTGCCGCTGCCCGCCAGAAAATGCATGAGGAAAGCGCCGAAGCATCGCAGGATCGAGGTCCACCTGTTCTAAAAGCTCTACAGCCCGGTCTCTTCGCTCGGATCGCGTTCCAATCTCGTGGATTTCCAGCGGTTCCGTCAGGATATCAATTACCTGCATACGTGGACTTAACGAGCCGTATGGATCCTGAAAAACCATCTGTGCTTGCCGCTGAAAAGCTCGCTTGGCAGTTGGATCAAGAGACTGCACCTCTAAAGGGGGTGCAGATTTTGCGGGCCAAAACCGGATCACCCCTCCGGGATCAGGTGATGCCGCACCCAGAGCAATTTTGGCGCAGGTCGATTTACCTGATCCGCTCTCGCCGACAACTGCGAAGGTCTTACCCCTTTCGACCGTGATATCGACGCCTTGAACGGCGCGGACCACTTCCCCTCTTTTGGAAAACATCCCACCTCGCAAGTCAAAGGATTTGCTGACATTTTCCAGCTGCAAAATGGGGTCATCAATCTGGCGGGCCCGGCTTGGCTCTGCCTCGTGAGGAATTGCCGGAGCAGCATCAATCAGTTTTTTGGTATAACCGTGTTTGGGATGATCAAGAATTTCGGCAACCGAACCTGCTTCCATGATCCGGCCATTGCGCATGACCACCACGCGGTCAGCTGTGTTTGCCACTACTCCAAGATCGTGGGTGACCAGAATTACCGCCATACCTGTCTCAGCCTGCAAATCTTTGATAAGACTTAAAATTTGCGCCTGCGTTGTCACATCCAGCGCGGTGGTCGGCTCATCGGCAATCAACAGATCGGGTTTGGCAATCATAGCCATGGCGATCATTGCCCGTTGCCGCATGCCGCCTGACAGTTCAAAGGGATAAGACCGATACACCCGTTCAGGATCGGGAAACCCTACCCGCTCAAACTTTTCCAAAACCAGCTTTTTGGCGCTTTTCTTTCGGTGCCCGCGGTGCAGGCACAAAACCTCACTGACTTGGGCACCTATCCGGTGAAGTGGAGAAAGGGAGTGCATCGGCTCTTGAAAAATCATCGAAATTTGATCGCCGCGTAGTTCCCGCAGTTTTCGTTCCGGCATCGAAATCAACTCTAATTCGCCATCACCCGGGTTGAAGATAACGGTGCCGGAATGGATCTTTGCGTTGGCCGACAGGATACGCAGAATTGCCTTACAAGTGACGGTTTTACCCGATCCGGATTCACCTACCAAGGCCACGGTTTCACCAGCTGCGACGTTAAAACTGATATTGCTGATGATGGGCGTACCTTTGCCAAAACCAATGGAGAGATCGCGAACTTGTAGCAGTGGCGCTTTGTCCAAGCTTTTGTCTCCCCCCGATTTGGCTGGCTCATTTTGAGCCCCGCACAGCAGCCCAAATACTTGGCCACTCAAGCAGTTAACCGACCCTCATTTCAAAAAACAAGTGTGTTGAACAATAATGTGATTGGCGATTTCAGCCCCATCAAAGTCTCAAATCGGCAGCGTCGGAAGGCAAAATATGTTTCAAGTCGAAAATAACGCATTCTTTGCGGCCTAGTTTTTGGATTGCATCAGGGCCCATTTCCACAAATTCATCATGCGCGACGGCTACAAGGATCGCGTCATAGGCGTTCTTTTCCGGTTCGTTCAATAACGAGACACCGCATTCCGATTTTGCTTCTGACGGATCAACCCTTGGGTCATATACCTCCACCTGACCCCCGTATTCCAAAAGCTCAGAAACAACATCTGTTACTTTGGTGTTACGCAAATCCGGGCAGTTCTCCTTAAACGCCAGTCCCATGATCAAGATCTTTGAGCCAAGCAATGGAATACCTTTCCTGATCATCCCTTTTACCAGTTTAGAGGCAACAACCTCTCCCATTGAATCGTTGATCCTGCGCCCGGCCAGGATAACCTCTGGCTGGTATCCAATGGCCTGGGCTTTGTGAGTCAGATAAAACGGATCAACACCGATGCAGTGACCACCGACCAGCCCCGGTCTGAATGGTAGAAAATTCCATTTGGTTCCAGCCGCCGCCAGAACGTCCCCGGTGTCCAAGCCCAATTTGTGAAAAATTATTGCCAATTCGTTTATCAGAGCGATGTTCACATCCCGCTGCGTGTTTTCGATCACTTTGGCTGCCTCGGCGACACGAATTGACGGTGCCAGATGGGTCCCGGCTGTGACAATCGAAGCATATAAGCTGTCTACAAAGATCGCCGCTTCAGGGGTTGAACCAGACGTCACTTTGACGATATCGGGCAAACGATGACCCTTGTCGCCGGGGTTGATCCGTTCCGGGCTGTACCCCGCCGCAAAATCCGCGTTGAAAGTCAGGCCAGATTCCTGTTCGATAACGGGAATACAATCTTCTTCCGTGGCGCCGGGGTAAACGGTGCTTTCAAAAATAACGACATTGCCCGATGTGATAACCTGCCCGACAGTTCTTGATGCAGAAATCAGCGGAGACAGATCAGGCCGTTTGAAGGCGTCGATTGGTGTCGGCACCGTCACGACATAGACATTGCAATCGCGAATATCGTTCAAATCGGAACTGACCGACAGTTTTGTAGCCAGCGCATACTCATCTTTGGACACTTCCTGAGTCGCATCCTCGCCCCGTTTCAGCTTTGATATCCGGTCCTGATTGGTGTCAAATCCCGTGGTCGGATACAGTTTGCCGAACTCTACTGCCAGTGGCAGGCCGACATATCCAAGGCCGATTACAGCTATTTTTGCATTATCAAGGTCGGTCATCAGAGGAAATCTCCCCAAGCATTTTGATCCACTTACACCCTATAGTACTCACGGTACCAACTAACAAATTCCCTGACCCCTTCCCGCACGCTTGTTTGCGGCTGATAACCGACAAGGTTTTTCAGCAGATCGCAGTTTGCCCATGTTGCTGGTACATCTCCGGGTTGGATATCCATGTAGTTCCGTTGGATTTCTCGGCCGATAGCGCCTTCAATCTCTTCTATGTAGTGAAGCAGTTGAACCTTGTCAGAATTGCCGATGTTGATCACTCGGAACGGGGCCGCCGGACTGAGGGAGTCCCCGGCGATGGCTTCATGCTCCTCGCGCTCTGAAACTGTAGGTGGCGCAGCTTCGATCAGGAGTGATATCGCCCTGACAAGGTCTTCAACATAAGTGAAGTCGCGCTCCATTTTACCGTGATTGTATACGTCAATTGGTCTGCCTTCGAGCCCGGCCTTTGTAAACTTGAACAAGGCCATATCTGGCCGTCCCCAAGGGCCGTAAACGGTAAAAAACCGAAACATCGTAACTGGCAAATCCCATAGATGAGCGTAAGAATGTCCCATATTCTCATTCGCCTTTTTCGTTGCGGCATAGAGGGTCATCTGGGTGTCAGCTTTTTCTGTCTCAACAAATGGCATGTTTTTGTTTGCGCCATATACAGAACTTGTTGACGCCATCAGCAAATGCAAAACGGAATTCTCCCGGGCGCATTCCATGACGTTAAATGTCCCGTTGAGGTTGGTCTCGATATATTCCCTGGGGTTTTCGATTGAATACCGAACACCGGCCTGCGCTGCGAGATGGATAATCACGTCAGGGGCAAAGCCCGCCACGCTGTCTTGCAACGCGGTAAAACCCCGAATGTCGATTTCAGAAGAGTTGAACCCCTGATTCTGCGCCAGCATCGCATGTCTGCGGCGTTTTAAGTCGACGTCGTAGTAATCGGTTATGGCGTCAACTCCAAATACCTGATGCCCCATTTTCAGCAGAAGTTTAGCAAGATGGAACCCGATGAACCCAGCGGTGCCAGTGATCAGAATCTTTGTCATTTAATACACACCGTTGTTTGTAGGAATGTCCGATTGCAGGCCAGACATTTATTGCTTCTATTGCTTCTCGTCCACGGGCAACACCGAACTGTGATACCGTCTCAGGAAGGTCACATCACATTTGGTTGCGTCAAAACAAACCCGATACTCCCGCAACCGATTTTCTCTCCTGCCATAATGGATAATCCGGCCAGAACCGGCCGCCGGTCTTTACACAACACCGCCGATTTCACAGATAATGCTCCACTCTTCAGGTGTCACAGGCTGAACGGACAGGCGGGAGTTTTTGACCAGCACCATCTCAGAAAGGCGTGGATCGGACTTTACCATTGCCAGGGTGATCGGATTTGGCACCTGCCTAACAGCTTTGATGTCGACACATTCCCACCGCGGGTCATCGGTTGTGCTGTCCGGGTGGCACAACGCGCAGACTTCGACGATCCCGACGACGGATTTCTCTTTCATTGAGTGATAGAAAAACCCTTCTTCCCCAATAGCCATATTGCGCATGTGGTTTCGGGCCTGATAGTTGCGAACGCCATCCCATTCTTCACCAGCGTCGCCTTTTGCGACTTGCTGATCCCAACTCCAGGTATTGGGTTCGGATTTAAACAGCCAATAGGCCAATTCACACCTCCGTTTTAAGCGGTCTAGACATCAGTGCCGCCAGGGCTTGTTTGATCGTCAGGTTTCTTTCCAAAACGTCAGCAACGACGTTTGCGACAGGCATGTCAACGCCCTGTGTTTCAGCAAGTTCCGTCGTGGCCCGTGCCGTTGCAATACCTTCCACCGTTTTACCAGACCCAAATGCACCACTGCGACCGAGCTTTTCTCCAAAGGCGAAATTCCGGGACTGAGTGGATGTACACGACAACGCCAGATCACCAAGCCCGGAAAGGCCGGAAAGGGTTTCGGTCTTAGCTCCTATACTACTGGCAAGTCGTGACATCTCAGCGAAACCGCGGGTCATTAAGGCGGCCCGTGCACTTTCGCCTAGGTCCGAGCCGACGGCAATTCCACAAGCGATTGCATAGACGTTTTTCAGGGCGCCACCAAGCTGAACGCCTTTCAGGTCTTCCGTCAAATAAAGGCGCAATACCTCCGAGGAAAGCGCCCCTTGCAGCCACCGGCCAATCGATTGGTCCTCGCAAGCTACTGAAAGGGCAGTTGGCTTCCCCGCAGAAATTTCTGCGGCGAAACCAGGGCCGGATATCGCAGCAACCGGTGCATCTGAAAAGAAATCAGTCACGATTTGGCTTTGCAACAGCCCGGTTCCACTTTCAACACCTTTTGCACATAAGGCGATTGGGCAGGTCAGATGAGATAAATCGTGATCTGTCAAGAATTGGCGTAACTTCTGCGCGGGAATGACCATTAATAGCGCCGAAATGTCCCGCAGATCATCCAGATCATTTGTTGGGTGGATTTCCTTGGGCAGAGCTTGGCCGGGCAGGTATTTCTGGTTCAGGCCTGTTTTGGCAATTTGGTCAACTTGATCCCGGTCCCGCCCCCAAAGCACAACTCCACGACCCGCCCGTGTCATTGCGCAGGCCAATGCTGTTCCAAATGCCCCGGCCCCGATAACCCCAATTCGGCTCATGCCTTGGCTCCCTTTTTTCCCGAACCTAACATTGGTACAGCCGACTGATCCAGCGGCCATCTGGGTCGGGCGGACAAAGTCAGATCGTCTTGCAGACCCATGCGAAACTGTTCCAGCCCGGCCCAGGCAATCATCGCGGCATTGTCAGTGCAGTATTTCAGCGGAGGAGCGAGAAAGGAAAAACCTGTTTCCTGCGCAACTTTATGCAACCGTTTGCGCACCGCCGTATTTGCGGCCACTCCGCCAGCAACAGCCAATACCGGTTTTTGAGTGTGCACGTCCTGCTTGAATACCTCACAGGCACGCCGGGTTTTCTCGCCAAGCGTTTCTGCGACCGCCAATTGAAATCCCGCACAAAGATCAGCCCGATCCTGAATTGCAATACCGCCTTTTTCGTCAATAATCAGGTCACGGGCGCGCCGAAGGGCAGTCTTCAGGCCTGAGAACGACATGTCTTGGCCAGGACGATCCAGCAATGGCCTTGGGAATTTAAACCGGGTTGCATCACCCTTGGCAGCCTCCTGTTCGACCAAAGGACCGCCGGGATAACCAAGCCCAAGCAGCTTTGCGGTCTTGTCAAAGGCCTCACCCGGTGCGTCATCAATCGTGCCCCCCAGCCGTTTGAATTCATCAGGCCCGTAAACCCCCAGAAACTGGCAATGTCCGCCCGAAACCAAAAGCATCAGATACGGATAACCAACCGCATCCGTCATGCGTGGTGTCAGCGCATGGCCCGCCAGATGGTTAACTCCGACCAGAGGTTTGCCCGATCCAACGCATAGCCCCTTCGCGCACATGACGCCGCTCATAACGCCGCCAATCAACCCCGGCCCGGCTGTGACCGCGATAGCATCAACTTCGCCCAATAACAAACCGGCCTGTTCCAGTGCCTTCTCAACACAAATGTCGAGGCGTTCTGCGTGGGCCCGCGCTGCAATTTCCGGGACAACACCACCAAAACCCGCGTGCAGATCAGTCTGTCCCCAAACGACGGAAGACAACACTTCTGGGTCGCAACCAACCGTGTGTTGGACGACAGCCGCGGCCGTGTCATCACAACTGCTTTCCAGCCCCAGGACGATTAGCTTCTCTGTCATTGCCAAGTGCTGGCCTTCGTGGTTTTCTAGCCTCCGCAGGTAACATCTGCGACCGACCCAAGCAATGGTATCTTGATTTTGCAAACCCAACCGACACTCCTGATGACCCGGCCAAAAGATCAATCGGAAGACTTTATCCGGGCTCTCAAGTCTTCGACCGGGTTGGAGATTGACGTCGTTTTCAGCCCAATGGTTGTGATCGAACCAATCGAAGCCGAATTGGATATCTCAGATGTCGATTACCTGATTTTCACTTCTGTTAACGGCGTAAGACAGTTGGCTGAACGTACTTCCCTGCGTTCGGTTCCGGCCCTTTGTGTTGGCAAAACAACCGCCGGTGCTGCATTGGCGGCAGGGT
This sequence comes from Paracoccaceae bacterium, assembly GCA_024227475.1. Lineage (GTDB taxonomy): Bacteria > Pseudomonadota > Alphaproteobacteria > Rhodobacterales > Rhodobacteraceae > Amylibacter. Next base: position 24,302 of record JAAEUI010000065.1, read on the forward strand.
TTGACGTGACCAGCGCGGATGGCACCGGTGAGGACCTTCTGCGACTCGCTTTGGAGCGCAATCAGTTAGCTCCAGGTAGGTTTTTGCATGTGGGCGGGGAGGATTTGGCGGTTGATCTGGCCAACTTGCTATCAGCCGAGGGTATAAGGGCGCAGCGCCTCGTCCTTTACCGCCAAACCGCAGTTCCGTTGTCCAAAGACGCGATTCACTTGTTGGCAACAAAGCCCGTTATTGTCCCGCTGTTTTCCGAAAGGGCAGCACAATTCTTTGCGGATCAGCTTGAAAACAAAAAGTTATTTGATCTAAGAATCTTGTGCATTAGCGTTGCCGTTACCAAACCGCTAAGTAGAATTCAGGCCGAAATAACTACCGCACCCAATCCACCTGGCCGGGTAAAAATGATCAAGGCTCTGGCGGGTCTGCTGCAAATTGGCTCAAACTGAGCGTATTGACTTGAGGCTGGGGAAATCAGGCCCTAACCTTTTAGGCGAGGGATTCCCTTCCTATGTATTAAGTGAAGTATTCAAACAGGATGACAAAGCCCCGTGTCAGACAAAAAAGACGACCACACAGACCAGATTGAAGAAAAGGACGTCGAAGCTGCCGAACAGCCTGAAGAGGTGGCTAAGAATGAATCCGAAGATACGGTGACCGAAGTGGTAGAAGAGCCAACTCCGGACGCTGAAGAGTCAGATACTTTTCCCACCGAAGAGCATCATGCTCAGCATGCTCCTCATGATCACGAAGAACATGGGCCCAGCCTTTCTGCCCGGGTGTTGCGTGGTCTTTTTCTGATTGTAGTTGGCTGTGCTATTGCACTTTGGGGTGCACCGAAGCTAGCACCGGTTTTGCCGCAAGGGCTGGCACCTGTTGCTGCGTTCCTGATGCCTGGACAATCCGAAGCAAAGGCAGAGATTGCCGCCTTGAAAGCGGGTTTTGAAGAACGACTTGCCGCACTGGAATCCAAACCAGCATCCAACGTCCCACAACAAGCCATAGACGAGGCTATTTCCGCGTATGATGCGAAGTTAAATGAAACGCTGAGCGCCCTCAAAGACCAGCTTGGGGCCACGGATGGGACGGACATTGAAGCGCGGCTGGCAACGCTGGAAACGCGCATGAAAGGTGCGACCGCTGAATTGGCAGCTGTGGGCGAGCGGTTGTCGCTGCAAATAACTGAGAACGGAGCCGCGTTGAGCGAAGAAGCAGCCGCAAAACTGGCTGGGTATCAAGCGGTAATTGAGGGCTTAAAGGCCCAGATAGATGATCTTGCCGCAAAAAACGGCGCATTGAGCCAGAGAATTGACGATGTTTCAACGTCGTCTTCACGGCGCATTCAGGAAGCCGAGGAACAGGCCTCTGCCAAAGTCACATCAACTGCAGCCAGGAAACTGATGTCCGATATTACCTTGGCACTGGATTCGGGAAAATCGTTTCAGGCCGCATTGGATGGATTGGCAAAGGTTGCTGCAATTGAACCACCAGCGGCCTTGGCAGAGGTTGCGCCAACCGGAACAGCGTCCTGGGCGGCGCTACGCGGGCAGTTTTCTGAAATAGCCCATGCTGCGATCCGTGCCGACACCAAGGCGTCCTCCGGAGATGGCGTTGTTGGCAAGTTCAGCGCATTTCTGAAAACCCAGGTCGGAACGCGGTCTCTTGAACGCAAAGACGGAAGCTCAACAGACGCAATCCTGTCGCGAGTGGAAGACGAACTTATTCGCGGCAATCTTGTTGAGGCGCTGAATGAGGCAAGTGACCTGAGCGAACCACCAAAAGCCGCCATGTCAGAGTGGCTGTCAGCACTTACACGTCTGTCTGATGCACAGACAGCCCTGTCACAATTGTCGTCCACGATTGACGCATCGAACTAGGAGAAAATCATGCTTTGGTCCCTAATTCGAATTTTCCTTTTCGTCGGCGCAATAACGGCGGCTGCCTTTGGTGCTGCATTTTTGTTGGAAACCGGCGGTGAAGTGCGCTTGTCATTTGGCGGTGTGGAATACACCTTCGAACCACTGGTTGCGTTGATAGGACTTGTTGTGTTGCTGCTGGGCTGCTGGCTGCTGCTTAAACTCATCGGTCTTATGGTTGCAGTTTTTCGGTTCTTTAACGGTGATGAAACCGCAGTTTCCCGGTTTTTCATGCGCAATCGGGAACGCCGCGGTTTTGATGCGCTGGCGGACGGGATGGTCGCGCTTGCTGCCGGCGAGGGGAAGACCGCCGTTGCAAAGGCTGCCAAAGCAGAACGCTATCTGGAACGCCCCGAACTGACACATTTGATAAATGCCCAGGCAGCCGAGATGAATGGCGATACCAAACGGGCGCTGAAGTACTACAAAAACCTGCTGCAAAACGATCGGACCCGTTTTGTTGGTGTGCAGGGAATCATGAAGCAAAAGCTGGCCGAGGGTGACACAGATACAGCGTTAAAACTGGCAGAAAAGGCTTTTGCCCTGCGCCCCCAACACGATCCGACGCTGGAAACTCTGTTCTCGCTTCAGACCGACAAAGAAGAATGGTCCGGTGCAAGGAAAACCATTGAAGCCAAAGTGCGTGCCAGCACGCTTCCGCGCGACGTCGGCCGCCGCCGGGATGCTGTTTTATCGCTGGCGGACGCAAAACGATTGTTGGATGCCGGAGAGATAACTACCGGAAAAGAGGCAGCGTTGCAGGCGAACAAACTGTCTGCCGATCTGATCCCGGCAGCCGTACTTGCAGCGGAAATGCAGACTTTGGACAACAACAAACGGGCCGCTGTGAAGATCGTTAAGAAAGCCTGGACCGGTAACCCGCATCCGGATTTGGCGGCAGCCTTTGCGGAAATCGAGCCGGACGAAACACCGGCTGCCCGCCTGCGCCGCTTTGGTCCAATCCTCAAGTTGCGGCCAGACCACAGTGAATCCAAAATGCTGCAGGCGGAGTTGATGCTAACGGCTGAAGATTTTCCAGGCGCCAGGCGTGCTATTGGGGCGCTGGCGGACGCTGAACCCACGGCCAGGTCGCTGACCATAATGGCTGCAATCGCCAGGGGCGAAGGGGCTGAGGAAAATGTTGTGCGCAGTTGGTTGTCAAAGGCACTCAATGCGTCGCGCGGATCGCAGTGGATTTGCTCAGCCTGTAACAAAATCCACCTGCAATGGTCGCCAAAATGCGGCAACTGCGCTGGCTTTGACACCATGGATTGGAAGACACCACCCGAAAGTGATGATTTGGGCGCGGCAACGACGATGCTACCGTTTATGGGCACAATGTTGAGTGATCCAAACAAAACAGAATCTGATGCTGAAGAGGCTGAACCTCTTGAGGCAAGTTCTGTGACCTAAAGCGTTTTGCGAAAACCTGCGACATCAAGTTTTCGGGAAACGCAGCAACATCAATGTCCTGTCGGGACGTTTTTCGCCAAACCTGATTCAGGTTTAACGAAAACCGCTTTAGTTCTGCCGATCCAGAAAGCCGACGATAATGTCGGCAACCAGCTGCGCGTGGGTGTACGCCATGGCATGCCCGACGTCTGACAATTCAGCAACTTCAGCGTTCCGGTTGATTGTTCTGAGCGCCATTGAGCTGGAAATAGGGATTATCTCGTCTGTCTCACCAAACACGGCGATAACCGGTACTTCGCGATCTGCGATCACCCGGTGCGTTTGTGAGTGATCAAGCTGTGTCACGTTGCGAACACTGCTCAAAA
>JAAEUI010000066.1 GCA_024227475.1 Paracoccaceae bacterium
GCCTCGGCGTAGTAACTCAGACCCTGGGCATCCGCCACCGTGACTAGCAGCAGATACAGCGCCAACGCCGGCGTATCGCAGCGCTGGATGTGGTGCTCACGCACCAAGCGCTGATCCACCCAGCTGAACTGCCGGGGGACCCGGCGCACCCGGGAAGGGACCAACAGACGTTTTTGCATCACAACCTCCTTCGGCGCGCTTAGCGCCACAGAGAATATCCTGCCCTAAATGTTGGAGCCTGCGGCCGGTTTGTGCGATGTCCTCTTGCAACGCCGTGCCCGTTAAGTTGGCGATAAGGCCAATCAGAACAAGGGGTTGGGCGCGCAAGAGATCTTGTAACGCAATCTCCGCTAAAGTCGGTGTTTTTCCTTTCGATTCAGAAGCTTGCGCCAAGGAGTCTTCTTGTAACGCAACCTCGGTTTGTGTGCCCGGGCGCCTCCAGTAACCGGGATGGGCCGCCCGCCAGGCCCGTACCCGCTGCACGTTGATCGCTCCCTGGAAGTAATTCCGGTTCTGCGCCTTGCCCAACCAACGGCGCTGACTCGCCGCCTTGCTCGCCTGGCGGCAAGCCGGCTTCGAACAGTAGTGCTGATGCCGCAGGTTGCGGTGGTCAGGGTGGAATAAACCCTTACAATTTCGACATCTACGTCTTCTGCGCTGATTCATCGGCGTGCCCTCATCGCTACACCAATGATGGGCAATCCAATCATCCTTGCAACAAGAAAACGACCGCAAATAACCGACAGGAAGAAGACTGAAGAAGAAGACTGAAGAAGATAAACGAGGATTGAAATAGAAAGGATGGAAGAAAAAGAGAAGAATATTTTCTACATGTTTATTCCGCCGGTTTAGCTACAGTTTCAGACCGCCGCTGACACGTATCTGCAGTTGCTGGTCCATAGTGCCATAGAGGGCGGCATAATCACTGGCCAGCAGGTGACGCACTACGTCGGGTTCCAGCGCCGAAAGTATCTCATGCAGATTCTGTATGAATGCTTGGCGTTCGCGCTCCAGCCAGTCCGGAGCCCAGTAGAAATGCAAGACTCCGGCGAACACGCCGAAGGCCAACAGCATAGGAAACATCAACTTGGCGCGAATGCCCATGCTCAATTCGGCTTCAGGTAAAACCGCTGCAGGCCCATATCCCGTAAAGGAAGATAGTCATCAATTGAGGCCAGACCCAATTGTTTGATGGGTACCCGCAGCAGTAGTTTCCTGCCTTGCTCGTCGGTACCTATCTTCAGCATGGCGTTGCGCACCCGCTCACGGAC
>JAAEUI010000067.1 GCA_024227475.1 Paracoccaceae bacterium
CAAGAGAGGGGGCCGGGGGGTGAGTTTTGGAGGGGGGACGAACTTCTGAACAGATGTAGTAGTGCAGATGGTAAATCCTCTCTTTTTTATCGGCTCAAACCCCCTCGCAAGCCTGGGAGCTTGGATAGAAAGCAGATGGCGTGATGATGGGTGTCAACACGCTCTTAGTGTCAATACGCTCGTGGATCGTCGGTCGGATTTTCGTGATAGCGAATCAGCACGAAGAGAAACAGCAAAAATCAAATTTTACGGGCGGCGCTGCGCGCGGCTGCCGCTACGCGGGCGGACGGCTATCGCTGCGTCCGCCAAAAGAAAAAAGGGCTTCGCTGCGCTCGCAGAGGCTTTGCTGCGCAAAGGGTAAAAGGGTAAAAGGGTCAAGAATTACTAAGGCGTCCTCAACAGACGGAAACCGATGAAGAAGCCGCGGCTGCCGGGACCGACGCTGAAGCGGAACGCCGACCGGCAGTTCCTGGCGTCGTCGCCCCAGATGCCGCCGCGAATAACCCGGAACGAGCCTGACTCAGGCCCCTGTGGATTCTCTTTTGGACTATCAGAATAGTAGTTCTCATCATACCAGTCCAAACACCACTCCCACACATTGCCTGCCATCTCCTCACAGCCATACGAACTTTTGCCACGCGGAAAACAGCCAACCGTACTTGTCGCTCCCAGACCAGTGTCATTATAGTTGGCAAGCTCTGGAATGATCTCATCGCCCCACGGATAGACGCGCCCATCATTGCCACGCGCCGCCTTCCCCCATTCAGCTTCGGTAGGAAGTCGAATGCTGTGGCCATCTAATAATTCACCTTGTTCCCGTAAGCGCTGCGTCAACCAGTTGCAAAAGGCCACCGCTTCATACCAGGACACACCAACAACGGGATGATTCGGCAAATCAAACTCGCCTCCGTAACTTTCAGGCGCACTGATGTTCTCTTTCTCCTTCCACTCCCAGCCCTCCGGATCCCAACATTTTTGCCATCTTTCAGTATAGCCTCCATCCTCAACAAACGCCTGATATTGAGCATTGGTGACCGGATAACGGCTGATCTGGTACGCGGATAGATGTACTGTATGTTGCGGTTGTTCTTCTTCCCAGATACGGCTATCCTCGTCTTTCTCCGGATCGCTGCCCATCAGAAACGAACCTGCCGGCACGTCACACCATGCAATCTCTGGCAAACCGTCCTCCGGCAGCCTCACGTCCGGACGGGGATCGCTCAGCACCGCCAGGATGTTGCCGGCCAGGGCGCGTTCAACTGCTGGAAAGGGTGTATTTGGAGGCTGCTGTTCTGTCAAAATTGCCAGCAGCCAGTCACGTATACGATTGACTTTGGGACGATGACGGTCACTGATCTGCTCCAGGTTCGCTGTTTCCACCAATGTTTGCCCGGCCAGAAGCGCGCCCCAGGCATCTCCCGCGCTACGGTTCGGATCATCAAGAGAATGGTAGCATAACGCTTCTGCTAAGGACCAGATCGTTGAGGCCGCGCCACGCGCCGCTTTAGCTCCGGCCAGCAAGACCACCTCTCGCCAGCGGTTTGGATCGTGTCGTGCTAATTCCGCCACGTTGTCAGGATAATTATTCTGATCCTCGGTCAGATGACAGGCCGCCAAATATTCCTGGAACGTGCGATGGGGAAACGTATACACTCCGACCCCATGGGATATGAGCAATCCGGTGCGATCTCTGAGATACTCGACTAATCGCAGAGGATTCACCTGTTTGTCCTGGCTCAGGCGCATCAGCTCGCCTGCCAGTCTATCTTCCGCAATATCTGCGGCTCCTACCAGCTCGGATTGGGCCGCATGGGCTTCGTATGCCAGGACACTGATTAAACGGCGCAACCCGATCATGCCTTCACGACCCAGTTTCAACACCTCGATTAAACTTAACAACTGCCCTTCAGCATGTTTCACTTTACGGTTTTCCCACCAATCCAACAATAATTCGACGGCGTCGTTATATAATTCCTCGCGCTTTTCCGGCAGACTGCCGCCCCGCCAGGCGTGCAGACTCGCCATCAGGGTCAACAGCAAGGGGCGTTCAGCGAAATTGTACAGACGGTCACTGCCAAAGACGGCCCGCTTGAGCAGTTCCGCACGTTGCCGCGCATCATCGGGGCGCATCCCAAGCAGCGGCGCACTATGGGTGTACCAACGATCAACAAAGCGGCGGATGTGTCCTTGTGAGAACAACGCTAATACCGTTTCGGCAAAGCCGGACAACTGCCACTCCTGTTGTTGATAGGCATACGTGCGGCTGGTCACCAGGATCCGGCATTTGCGGAACGTCGTGGCAAAATCTTCCACGGCCTGTTTGATTTGCGCCCGTCGCTGTTCGGCTTCGGGGACTTCGTCCAGCCCGTCAAATAACACCAGTGCGCCGGTTTCCAGCAAAGACGTCCTCAAATATGGGGCATAATCGCTGAAGGCCGTCTCCTGGAGCATCTTCACGATAAATTCCCACAGATGCCCTGCTGTCGCGCGTTTTCCATCCGGCGGCAACCCTTCCGCGGCAAAATCCCGCAAGATGATGCGTACCGGTAGTAATGGGCCGTGCTGCCACAGTTGCGGCTCTTCTTCATCCGCACCCTCGTCATTCGGCAAGGGCGCCGTCAGCAGAGCAATATTGGCGTTCGGGTCGCGCAACAATTCGCCGGCCAGGCACATCGTCACAAAGTTCACAAAGGTGCTCTTACCACTGCCAGGGTCTCCTAACACCACCACACGAGCGTGCCGGTTGAGCTGATCTAGCGCCGAAAGCCGACGTTCTCGGCCTTCATGCGCATTTTTTAGACGTCCCTCGTCATGCTCAGCGCTGATCGTCAGCAATGGGGTATAAATTGCACTCAAATTCAGGCAGGCTTCGGCGTCCCGGCCTGCCGCTTTGCGGTCAATGCCAGCCAGAAAGACCTGACTACAGGTGGCAAATAATCTGTTGAGATAGGCCTCCCGCAGCGCAACTGAATCGCCGGATGGCGGAGCACCGATGTAGACATCGCCTTCAATCCGTTCAAAATAATCCTCTCCGGCGTGGATCGTGCGCTCCTGCGTTGGGTGTTCCGTGGATGCAGGTTCGGGGGATGTGGGCTGTTCGGGAGTCGTGCGTTTATCAGCCATACTAACCTCCTTTGAAAATGTAGGTCGAAAGTCCTCTTTCGACCATTCGCCGAAATCAGAATGTACACTATTCTATTGATACTCCTATGTCAAAGAAAAAGTATATTTACTTTGTTAGCGGCTCAGGGGAAAAAAACACCCTGCCATCAAGAGGAAACGACAAGAATGGCATATAAGCAAGAATATTTTTCGGAGCGATTCTTGCTTATATG
>JAAEUI010000068.1 GCA_024227475.1 Paracoccaceae bacterium
ACCTTTGCTGCTTGCTTTCGTTCATAAATGAAGATTATTTTATAAGTCGGTCTATATCCATCTCCACATTATAGCAAACGTCTTATGAGCCAAGGCCCTCAGCGTGGGCATCATTGGAACGAGAAAAACAAAGGCGTTGACAATCAGGAAGGCGATCAGAACAGCCTTGACCTTCATCCTGTTCCCGCGTTCTCAATAGCAAAAATACAGGATGAGGTCGCAATCCACTTTCAGACTCAAGCCCGGAAGAATGGGTATGTATCCTCCTCAGCCGTCACAGGATAACTTTCAGTCACTGCAGGTTCGACTATTTTCGCATCCTTACGTAAACACCGATTTGTTTTCCCTTGTGAGAACGGATCAGCCTGCCCTTGGTATCGATCTTCAGTTTAAGCGGTTTGTACGACGGTTGCCCGAGATTGTTACGAGCTTTGGTGAGCGATAGCAGGAGCGTATTGCCATTGCGGCGCCAACAACCCTTTGCGACCTCGTCATATGCGCCGACCGTCAACATATAGTTGAACCTTCCATCGGCGGCGAGCCGGATCACCGAACCTGTTTCCATCACGCCTCGCAGATTGTAGGTGCCGGCAATGCGGGGATCGGCCCTCTTGCACACATCTGCAGCGCGTGGCGCTGTTTTGAGGGTGAGACAACTTTTTCCATTCAGCTTAATGTGGCCTTTGACCTTGTAGCGTCTTGCAAGCTCGCGTGTCGCAAGTCCGATCAGGCAACTCAGTTCGTCTACCTTTTCTTGGTTGGGTGTTACGAGTTTAACAGTTACCGAGAATCTGGGGGTGAGCCTGCCGCGAACTTCGATATCCACATTGGCTGGTGACAGACCGACCGTAACGAAACGACTATACAGCCGGACAGCCGCACTACCCTTTCCATGCCATTTACCGACATCCGATCTGGTTTGAACCGTCGCGGCGAAATCCGCATCGGAGCCGCCCGTATAGGTTATACCGGTTCTCCGGAATGCCTCGAGCAATGGGGGTACAAGATAATTACCAATGCCGCTCGCAAATTGTGAGCTGGTTAATTGGATGACGAACTTGCTGTTCTGCGGAAAGTTTGGCGACTGCCGGGCCAAGGCCGGGAGCACCAAAACCATGCAGAGAATAAAAACAGAAAGACGTAGGCGCATAACTTGTTCCTCATTCCAGGAACTGAATAATCAACTGCAACTTTGACCCTGCCCCGCTTTCGTTCCGGTCAGAGTGCTGATTTTAGCAGACTCCCCCCAATTAGAAGGGGCTGTAGGAAAGGATACATCTTCCAGCGCAGTGAGACAACGGCAACTTTGTGATTGGGTGAGTTCTGCCCATAAAATCGTATACCAATTGCGACACACTGGCGCTGTCTTAAATGGGCTCCTTGCTGTCATTCGCTGCATCGTGCATCAATGTCGGCACAGCGGACAAAACTGCCGTTCAGCTTTGGTTGCGAATGCCATACTGAACTCGTGCAGGCTCTTGTTGCTTGCTTGCAACAATGACTTTCTTCATGACCTCCACTGCTTGTTCAATCTCTTTGGGATCGATGCCTACTGCCGTTGTGTTCGCCCAAGCATGTTGCCGCTCGGCAAGGCTATGGATCGCCTTACGACCCGCATCGGTAGCTGACGCCAATTTCGCGCGTTTATCGTTGGGGTTATCGAGAAACGTGATCAATCTTTCCTCGGCAAGTACGTTGGCAATACGTTGTACCGCTTGACGTGACAGACCCATTTCGCGGGCAACTCCTGAAACCGTCATATCGGCCCACATTAATGTGCCCAGCACTTGCCAGCGGGCGGATGTAAGCCCTGATGGGGCGGATATTTTATCCCCCGCCGCAAGGAATGCGCCATTCAACTTAAATGTCGCAAGCATCAGGCTTGAGACTGCGTCGCCACCTCTGTTTCTTTTGGTTGTCATAACGTCCGTCTCCGAATTCAGGACAAGCTATTAATAAAGGACCTGATTGATTGGGCAACAATTTCTGGTGTATCCAGCTGTGCCCAATGACCGTCAGTCAATAAAAGGTCGTACTCAACTGTTTCGCCTAGATGGCGAATGGCTGCGGGGGTGTCATTCGCAGATGTGATGGCCATAAACGTCGGGCCCGTCCAATGCGACATTGCAACTTCTGGGTTCCAATCCGTTAAAGCTTGCGCAAATCCGATACGTGCGTCTGGTGCAACCCTGGCTGCATCGCCGGCCACAGTTGCGATGGTTTCGGGGTTCTGACCTGCAATCGAAGTAAAATATCCCTGAACAACGTCCAGTCCGTCTTCAGATCGAATAGCACCCATGAATCCCTGTCGCATGTCCTCTGGCATCGCACGCGGGTCAGATGCAGGGTCGAGAAAGTAGATTCCGCGTAAGGACTTGGCATGTGTTTTGGCATATTCAAGTGCGACACCAGCAGACCCAGAATGGGCCACCAGTATAATTGGTTGATAACCGAGCGAGGCAATCACCGCCTGCAAATCACCAGCTCTGATTTCATAGCCGTAATCGCCGCTTGTCGCAGGCGATGACGAACCATGTCCCCTTTGGTCAAAAACGGCCACCGAATGTATATCCGCTAGGTCCTCCATGACCGTAAACCACTGCGTCGCCGCGCCGCTATCACCGTGTAGAAAAACCACATTATAGGCCGACACTGGTCCTTTGTGATAAACCTTCAGATTGACCGATTGGTTGATGACATTTTTGTTTTCCATGTTCGAGGCTCCTTCTTGTGCGATGGTTTGAAAGGCGAGAGAAGCGAGCCCCGCACCTGCAACAATTGATCTGATGACGACATTCATATTCGCCCCCCTTAATGACAGTATATTGTCAATATGAATTTGACAACACATTGTCAACTGGAAATCGAATTAGGACTGAACTACTCTCTTGGTTGGTTTAGTTCCTGAGGGTAGGTCTGGGCTCCAGCAGACTTTTGGAGTTTAACGATAAGTAGCTCGGGTACTCCGGGGCTTCCTCCTCCTTTATCCCCACTTGCGTTTTTTGCTCCTCTCGCTAGGCTCCTTCGTAAGCACTGCTCTCTAGCAGTGGGGCAGGCAACTGTCTTTTGCAAAAACAGGAAAAGACAGATGTCTCGCAGTTTTGCCGTCTGGTTTGTTCTGATCACCGTGGTCATTGATGCCATCGGCATCGGGCTGATCATGCCGGTGATGCCAGCACTGATTTCCGAACTGGGGCATACCGATGTGTCCGGGGCTGCGATCTGGGGCGGGCTGCTGGCCAGCGTCTTTGCCATCATGCAGTTTCTGTTCGGCCCCTTGCTTGGCAGCCTGTCAGACCGCTTCGGGCGGCGGCCAGTGCTTTTGATCTCGCTTGCCGTGATGTGTGTGGATTACGTGATCATGGGGTTTGCCCATTCGCTGTGGCTGTTGTTCATCGGGCGGGTCATTCACGGGATCACGGCGGCAAATCATTCCACAGCGGCGGCGGTGATCGCGGATGTTTCAAAGCCCGAGGACAAGGCAGCGAATTTCGGGCTTCTGGGGGCGGCTTTCGGCATTGGCTTCATTCTTGGACCGGCGCTGGGTGGGTTCCTGTCCCAGATTGATCCGCGCGCGCCATTCTTCGGGGCGGCGGTGATTGCTGGTGTGCATACAGCCCTGGGGTGGTTTTTCCTGCCCGAAACCGTCACCGAAAAAACCCGCCGTGCGTTTGACTGGCGGCGGGCGCACCCGTTCGGGGCGTTCAGGGCCGTCGGCGCGCTACCAGGACAGGCGCGCATGCTCTGCGTGGTGCTGTTCTATGAACTCAGCTTCATCGTCTACCCGGCGGTCTGGGCCTATTACACGATCTTCAAATTCGGCTGGGACGGGCGGCTGGTGGGGATTTCACTGGCCTGTTTCGGCCTTGGCATTGCCGTTGTACAGGGCGGGCTGATCCGCTGGATGGTGCCCAAGTTCGGCGAATACCGGACTGCGATTTTCGGGCTTTGTGTGGACGCGGTAGCCTTTGTTGCCATCGCGCTGGTCTGGCAGGGGTGGATGGTTTTCGCACTGGTGCCGCTGACAGCGCTTGGCGCGGTCGCTTCACCGGCAATCAGCGGATTGATGAGCCGCGCGGTCAGCGATGACGCGCAGGGTGAATTGCAGGGTGTGATCACCTCGATCAGGGCCTTTGCCTCGATCACCGGACCGCTGGTGATGACCGCGCTGTTCACCTGGTTCACCCGCGACGGGGCTGCGCTGCATTTCCCCGGGGCGCCGTTTCTGGCCTCGCTGGTGCTGGTGCTGGTGGCGGTCGCGGTGTTTGCCGGGGTGAAAAGGCCGCCAAGGCGAAAGGCTGCGTAAATTGTGCATCCGGCCTGCGGGTAACATGGCCCCATGAAACTGCGGATTTCTGACGGGTTACGAGTTATGGGACGAGTGCCCGACTTCAGTTTTGCGGGACGAAACTGCCATCCGCAGTAGTGGGAGGCGCAGAGGGCTTTGTTTCTGGGCAAGATATCGTGTTTGCAAAGGCACAGGCCGATCACCTGCGCGACAAAGAAAGCAGCTGGCAGAGTTCAAGGGCAGAAAACTTCGGGAGAGTGCATTGTTCAGCACGACCGCGTGGTTTGCCAGATTGCTGATGCTAGAGCGTATCTCGTCTAATTGGATTCACAAAGAAATCGAGATACGCACCAACATCAGATACTTAACCCGGCGTTTCCAATTCAATCTGAATCCGATTAAATTGGAAATGCTCTAATGACTGAACGAAACGGCGTGGAAAAGGCTGGTCTGTTTGGTACAGTGCAGCCGTAGTTATTTATTTGGGAACAGATTACAAAGGGGAGCGGATATGACCCGGATTTTGCTATTTCTGACACTGACCATGTTGTCTTTCACACCGTTGGGTTACGCGACGGAAGCCGAGGCGGCGGGCCTCAAGCTCTGGACGCGTGGGTTTGCATCCTCAGGCAAATGTCGTGCGTTCAGTGGAAAGACAGGGCCCGAACAATTCAGTAAAAGTGTTCAGGGTTATTCCTATCCGCTTCCAAAAGGCAGCGGGGCTGAGTTTATCGAACGTACGATTCGGCATCTGAATTCCGCCGCGGCTGGTGACGCGAATGACAAGGTTCTACTGGCACGGTTGCTGGCGGCGGCCAATTCCGGAGCCTACACAAAGCTTGACTTTGGCGCGAAGGGCGGGTCGAGCCCGTCATTCGTGACTTCTGTATTGGTGCGCACCGTTGCCTATGCAGTGTCTTATCTCAGGACGCGTAATGGAATTTCTTCAACTGACCTTAAAACCATCGATCAATGGGTGCGCACGCTTCTGAAGAATTCGGGTGTCAGGGCTAGCTCCATTGATCACAAGGCCAGTGTAGCAGCCGCACAGATTTCGTGGGGGGCTGCTACAGGCAATGCGGGCCTGTTCAAGAGCGGCAAGTCGAAACTTAACAGCGTAATGGGTAAAATTCGATCGACACCGCAATTTGACAATAAAGTCAGGGTCAACACCGAGGTTTTACCGATTGTTCTGATGGGCGCGCATATGCTCCGGCTGAACGGCATCGATATTTTTCCCAAGAAATACGGCAAATACACGCTGCATGACGCGGTGGCACATCACGCTGCCTGGGTCAGCCGGACCGGCAGCACCAAGGTCAAGACCGAGGCGATTTCGGACACTCAGGCACGATCCATTCTGAAAAGCGAGGGCTGGGGAACCCATCAGGCATGGATCCCGCTTTACCTCGCGCATTTCCCGAATTCCCACGCGGCAGCATCGGTGCGCAAACTTCACAAGCAGGTAAAACGGGCACAGAACATCGCCTATTATGGTCGAAACATGGGCGTGCATTCGGCCTGCTATTTCGGGTTGTGACCACTAAAGACCTCTGCATAATACAGGATTCCTTTTAGGAGATTGATTTTGTATCCTGGATCAAGGTTTTCAGGATGAACGCATGGATATTTTCTTACAGGAA
>JAAEUI010000069.1 GCA_024227475.1 Paracoccaceae bacterium
CGAATTCAGTGTCGAGGATGTGACGGAGGCATTGGGCTGGCCACAGACATGTGGACTAGGTGAGATGATGAACTTTCCCGGTGTTGCGATGAATGATCCCAAAATGATTGGTGAGATTGGCGCAACACAACGGGCGAACAAGACTGTGGGCGGACATTATGCCTCGCCCGATCTTGGGCTTATGTTTCATGGCTATGTTGCTGGCGGCCCGGCGGATGATCACGAAGGCACCCGAAAAGAAGACCCAGTGGCGCGCATTCGGCAAGGCATGCGAGCGATGCTGCGTCTGGGGTCTGCCTGGTATGACGTGGCCGAACAGATCAAACCCGTTACAGAAGACGGTATGGACCCACGAAATTTTGTGCTGTGCACAGATGACAGTCATTCCGGCACTTTGGTTCATGACGGGCACATGAACCGGGTGGTCCGCCACGCAATTGCACAGGGTGTGAAACCGGTCACCGCGATTCAGATGGCGACCCTGAACACCGCGCAGCATTTCGGTATGGAACGCGATGTCGGGTCCATTGCACCGGGTCGCAGGGCCGATATCATCCTGACAAGCGATCTGCCAACCTTACCGATTGAGCTGGTCATCGCGCAGGGCAGGGTGCTGGCCGAAAACGGTAAACTAACGGCAGACATTCCCGAAGCCAACTATCCCGATTTCGCCAAGAACACTGTTAATCTGGGAAAACACCTTGCAGCAGACGATTTTGACGTCTTCGCCCCGGAAGGCGCCAGCGGAGTGCGCGCGCGTGTGATAGGTGTTATCGAAAATCAGGCCCCGACGAGGGCGCTGGAGGCTGATCTGAAGGTCGAAAACGGGCTGGTGCAGATGGATAGCGACAACGATGTCTGCCAGATCGCCCTTGTCGAACGCCATTGCGGCACAGGCGGAGTGGTGAATGGCTTTGTGTCGGGCTTTGGCTATGACAAACCCTGCGCCGTGGCCTCAACTGTGGCGCACGACAGCCACCATATGATTGTGGTTGGCACTTCAAAGGATGACATGGCCGCGGCTGCAAACCATCTGGGTAAAGTTGGCGGTGGCATCACCGTATTTTCTGCAGGCAAGGAACTGGCAACTGTCGAGTTGGCGATTGCCGGACTGATGTCGGACGAGCGCGCCGAGGTTGTTGCAGACAAAGCCGCTGCAATAGTCGTCGCGATGGAAGCCTGTGGCTGCAAGCTTAACAACGCATTCATGCAGCACTCGCTGCTGGCGCTGGTTGTGATCCCGGAAATCCGCATCTCTGATCTGGGCATCATTGACGTGACAAAATTCGAAAGAGTGGCCCTGTTTGTATAAAACCCTCGGGCCCTTTGGCTGGTTTGGAAATTCCGCGTTTGTCTGATTTGACAACTCCATATGGAGGAATTGCTATTGGGGAGGGCTCAGTGAATTGACGCTTTGTCGCTCTGCTGCCACTCAGTGTCAAAACCAGGGGCTGGCCCTGAGTGAAATCACAGGTGATGGCTAAGCTTCTGGATACTCTGACACCCGCCGACACCAAGCAGGGCGTCCGAGAAACCTGCCCCAACCAGACCTTCGCAGAACATGGTCAGGGTCTGCAATCTACGTGCAGCGACTATCCAGCGCGCTTAAGTCTCGGGCTAAGAAGACCTCATTCCGCAACAGGTCTGTACGTGAATACGCCGTTTTTCCTGGCCAGTTCGGTAAACAGGCCAGATCGGCGGATAGAGGTTGGCACACCTGCTGTCGTCGGGAACAACCACACAGCCAAAGTTCCATTTGGTTTCAGAACTCTGTGCATTTCCGGTAAAAGCTGGTTCAGCGGCAAAGTCGGGAAAGGAACAACGCCAAACAACAAAACCAAATCTACACTCGCAGGCTCCAGCCCTGTATTCAGAGCATCTTGTCTTATCACCTCCACGTTTTTCAGGCCTGCGTCCCGCACTTTCTTTTTCACCCGGTCGATAAAGTCCGATAAAGGGTCCATGGCGACGAGGTGGCCGTTCTCCCCCAATATTCTGGCAGCAGGTAACGTAAAAAAACCAGTACCGCAGCCTACTTCCAGAACTGTCTGCCCGGCCCTAATATCTGACCCCATCAATATTTTTGTCGGATTTTGCAACCAGTGCCGCATGCGGCTTTCCATTGTCGCGCCGCCAAATTTGGCGAGAAGGTTCATAATTCGTGATTTGCCGAGTTTTTCAGTATTCATTTATCGTGGCCCGGATGCGGATACCTGTATTTGCGAGGTTGGTCCCATAGATTACATTTGCTTTGAACAAACTCAAATGAGTGTTCCGATCTATGAGAATACAAATGGAGCGGTGATTTCAACGAAGTACCAGTAACAAAAGGTGCGAAACCCAATGACCTCCAATTCGACAACCGCCATAGCGCCAGCCTAAGAAAAGGCAGCCCCGAAAGGCAGCCTTTTATCTCAATTTTCCAGACAGTTACCGCTTTTCCACATCTACATAATCGCGGTTGGTTTCACCGGTGTAAAGCTGCCGTGGGCGGCCGATTTTGACGTTGCCCTCGTCGATCATCTCTTTCCATTGGGAAATCCAGCCGATGGTGCGGCTGACAGCGAAGATCGGGGTGAACATCGAGGTTGGGAATCCCATCGCCTCAAGGATGATGCCAGAATAGAAATCCACGTTCGGGAACAATTTCTTGGAGGCGAAATATTCGTCTTCCAGCGCGATCCGCTCGAGTTCCTTGGCGACTTGCAGTTTGGGGTTGTTTTCCACACCCAAGAGGCTCAGCACCTCGTCGGCGGATTTTTTCATCACCATGGCGCGGGGGTCGAAATTTTTATACACCCGGTGGCCAAAGCCCATCAGGCGGAACGGGTCATCCTTGTCTTTGGCGCGATCAATGTATTCGGGGATCCGTTCGACCGAGCCGATTTCCTCCAGCATTTCCAGGCAGGCTTGATTGGCGCCACCGTGGGCCGGGCCCCAGAGGCAGGCGATGCCGGCAGCGATACAGGCAAACGGATTGGCCCCGGAGGAACCTGCCAGCCGCACTGTTGAGGTCGAGGCATTTTGCTCGTGATCGGCGTGAAGCGTGAAAATCCTGTCCATGGCGCGGCTGAGGATCGGGTTGACCTCGTAATCCTCGGCCGGGACGGCAAAACACATGCGCAGGAAGTTGGATGCATAATCCAGATCGTTGCGCGGGTAAACGAAAGGCTGACCGACTGAATATTTGAAGGCATAGGCTGCAATCGTCGGCAGCTTGGCGATCATCCGGATCGAGGCTACCTCCCGTTGCCATGGGTCGCTGATGTCAAGTGAGTCGTGGTAGAAAGCCGACAGGGCACCGACCACTCCGGTCATAATTGCCATTGGATGTGCGTCGCGCCGGAACCCGCGGAAGAAATTCATCATTTGCTCGTGCAGCATGGTGTGCATGGTCACGCGGTTTTCAAAGTGCTCCAGCTGGTCAGCAGAAGGCAGTTCGCCGTACAGCAGCAGGTAGCAAACTTCGAGGTAATGGGATTTTTCGGCCAATTGGTCGATGGGATAACCACGGTGCAGCAACTCGCCCTTATTGCCGTCAATAAAGGTGATTTTGGATTCACAAGACGCCGTCGATGTGAAACCCGGGTCAAAGGTGAATACTTTCCCCTGGCCGTAGAGTTTTGAGACATCGATCACGTCTGGCCCGAGAGTTGGCGACATGATCGGCAGGTCCAGAGTTTGTCCTTCGATATCCAGTTTTGCTGAGCGTTGGCTGTCCGTCATTCAATACCTCTTTTCGGTTCGCAGGGTTTCCCCCTGACATGTTTCGTGGGCGACAGAGGTCTGGTGACCCCGCCGGCTGAGTTGCCGGTGCCCGGAGATTTTGCCGCTGCTGCGCGTGTGCCGTTAAACGGTCGCGTCCTGCAGTCGGCCAATCGTTTCGTCTTTGCCCAATGCAACCATCATTTCGAAAACAGATGGCGACACCGTGCGCCCGGTCAGTGCGGCCCTGAGGGGCTGTGCAATCTGGCCAAGATTGAGGTTTTCGGTGTCTGCAAAGCAGCGCAGACAGTCCTCTAACCCGTCTGGCGACCAGCTAGCACTTTGAAGCAGCGGGGTCAATCTGTTCAGTATACCACGGGATACCGAATTGAGATGTGCTGCTGCTGCATCGTTGGGTATGAAAGGGCGTTCACCAAGTAAAAAATAAGCCTTTTCAATGATGCCAGGTAATTTCTTAGAACGATTTTTTAAGATTTGCATGTGGGTGAGCAAATTGTCACGCTGCTGTTGTGTGAGGTTCGGCTGCTCGGTGGCAGACAGGTAAACCTCAATATGGGTGACAAGATCAGGGTCGGGGGTGTTCTGGATGTGAAAACTGCTGACATTGTCGAGCTTTTTGAAATCAAGCCGGGCCGGGGCCTTGCCGATCCCCTTGAAATCGAACCATTCAACCGCCTGTTCGGTGGTGAACAATTCGTCGTTGCCGTGACTCCAGCCAAGGCGTACGAGATAGTTGCGTAACGCCGCCGGCGTGTAGCCCATGGCACGGTATTCTTCTATCCCAAGCGCCCCGTGGCGTTTGCTGAGTTTCTTGCCATCCTCGCCATGGATCAGGGGGATATGGGCAAAGACCGGAATATCCCACCCCAAGGCACGGTAGATCAGACTTTGACGTCCGGCGTTGATCAGATGGTCGTCACCGCGAATGATATGGGTGACGCCCATATCGTGGTCGTCAACGACAACGGCAAGCATGTAAGTCGGCGTGCCGTCAGAGCGCAACATCACCAGATCATCAAGCGCCTCGGCCTTCCATTTGACCTGTTTTTGCACTTTGTCCTTGATGCGGATTTCACCTTCCCGAGGGGCCTTCAGACGCACGACATAAGGGGCATCCGGTGCAATGGCCGGGTCAGCATCCCGCCAGGGGCTTTGAAACAGGGTTGGCCTGCCTTCGGCGCGGGCCTGATCGCGGAAGGCTTCGATTTCATCTTTGGTCGCATAGCATTTGTAGGCGGTTCCGTTTGCCAGCATGGCGTGGGCTACCTCGGCGTGGCGCGCGCGGCGTTCAAACTGGCTGACGGCATCGCCGTCCCAATCAAGACCGAGCCATTTCAACCCGTCAAAAATGGCCCGCGTTGCTTCCGGCGTTGATCTTGCACGATCGGTATCTTCGATGCGCAGCATGAATTTTCCGTTGTTTGCGCGGGCATAGAGCCAGTTGAACAACGCAGTGCGGGCTCCGCCGATATGCAGGTATCCGGTGGGCGAGGGGGCAAAACGGGTGATGACTTGGGAATCGGACATGAGGCGCGGTTTAACCTTTTGGAAACCATGTTGAAGATAAGTTGAGCCGAGTTTTAGGGCGTTTCTGGTTGGGTTTAAATAACAAACGGATACAGAAACGCAACGACACCGAAAATGAAGAGCGGCGTATCAGGTTCAATCTGGTTTTGATTGAACCCGAAACACCCCGGGCGCAACCGCAGGCAAGGACAAGACAGGGGATCATGCCTGTGCTGACCGAAGTGTTTTTTGCCCAGCGAACGCGGCTTTTCTGCTGGATTCCAGTGTGGCTCGCTTGTGGTATCGGTCTTTACTTTTCGCTGCGGTTTGAGCCGGGTTTTAGACATGTCATGTGGGCTGCTTCGGTGGTTTTCTGCTGCCTGGTGCCAGCATTGTTGCTTCGCTCAATATGGCGTGCCCTGTTCTGGGTTCCCCTGCTCGTCGCGCTAGGGTTTCTGATCGCCGACCTGCGTGGCAATCTGGCGGCGGGTGCAAAACTTGGGTGGCATTATTACGGCGCGGTTGAGGGTACTGTGACGCATCTGGACCGCTCAGCCAGCAACCGGCTGCGGGTGACGCTAAGCGAGCCGACGCTGGAGAACACACCACCCTGGCGGACCCCTCGGCTGGTTCGGGTTTCTGTGCAGTCCGATGCGGCCTCAACCGCGCTTTTGCCCGGAGCGCGGGTAATGATGACAGCAAGCCTTTCGCCGCCAGCCGGGCCAGTTGAACCGGGTGGCTTTGATTTTCAGCGGAAAGCCTGGTTTCTCGGGCTTGGGGCGACAGGGTATACCCGGCTGCCGGTGGTTCTGGCGCGGCCAGCGGATGGTTCCGGGTTTGCCCTGCGCCTTTTTGCGTTGCGCATGCATGTGTCCGAGGCCATCAAAGCCCAATTGCCAGGGCAATCCGGTGCTTTCGCTGCGGCGATTGTCACTGGTGACCGTTCTGCCATAGATCCGGCAATACTGGGGGATTTACGGCGTTCCAATCTGGCGCATTTGCTGGCGATATCCGGTTTGCACATGGGGTTGCTGACGGGTTTCATTTTTGCTTTGGTGAGGTATTCTTTTGCCCTTTTTCCCTACCTCGCCCTTCGGCTGCCCACCAAGAAAATCGCAGCGGTCGTCGCCTTGCTGGCGGGGCTGGCCTATCTGATGATTTCTGGGGCCAATGTTGCCACCCAGCGGGCCTTCATTATGGTTGCGGTTATTCTGATTGCAGTGCTGCTCGACCGGCCGGCAATTACGCTCAGAGCGGTGGCCGTTGCTGCGATCGTTATCCTGCTTTGGCGTCCTGAAAGCCTGACCGGGCCGGGGTTTCAGATGTCCTTTGCCGCAACCACCGCACTGGTGGCTACGTTTGAGTGGTTGAACCGGCAAACCTGGTGGTGGCGTTTGAATACAGGCCGGGGGCGATTGATGCGAGGTGCGGGGGCGTTGGTGGTGTCTTCTGCCGTCGCCGGTGCCGCAACAGCGCCGATTTCCGCGTTTCATTTCA
Source organism: Paracoccaceae bacterium (assembly GCA_024227475.1). GTDB lineage: Bacteria > Pseudomonadota > Alphaproteobacteria > Rhodobacterales > Rhodobacteraceae > Amylibacter. Next base: position 6,730 of record JAAEUI010000069.1, read on the forward strand.
ATCAGATCGCGCAGTATGGCCTGCTGGCCAATCTGGCTTCAGTTCCGGTGATGGGGTTTGTCGTCATGCCTGCAGCCGTGATAGCCGGGCTGCTTAGTCTGGCAGGGGCGCAGAGTCTGGCACTGGCCGTAATGGGGTACGGGATTGCCTGGATATTACAGGTTGCGGGGTTTGTTGCGCATCTTGACGGATCCGTTACACGGCTGCCGGCTGCTTCTACCGCTGTGCTGGCAATACTCGCACTCGGGGCCGCTTTTCTGGTGCTTTGGCGGGGGAGGTTGCGGATCATCGGGGTTTTCGTTGCCTTGTTTGCCTTTGGTTTGTGGTCACAGGAAGAGCGGCCGGCGATTCTGATCACCGACAATGGCCGTCTGGTCGGATTGCAAAGCGACGCAGGACGGGCACTCAACCGCACGAAAGGCAATGGTTTTGCAGCGCGGGTCTGGCTGGAGAATGACGGAGATTACGCCACCCAGAACGTGGCCGCAAACCGGATGGAATTCGCCAAGGATGACTGGGTGATAGCGCTTGGCGGTCAAAAAGTTGGCTATGTCTGGGACAGGAAAGCCACACCAGAGGCCCTGCAGGAACGCTGCTTTGAAGTCGATATCCTCATCGCACCAAACCTGAAGCAAAACCTTTCATCAAATTGCATCACCCTCAACAAGAACCGGTTTCGCAAAGAGGGGGCTTTCGCGCTGGTTGAAACCACACAAGGGGTAGGCATCGTCAGTGCCCGGCAAGTATCTGGTACGCGATTGTGGAATCGGTAGCAACGCTTTTGCTTAGAGGCGCAACCCAAAGAAAAGAAAACCTCCCCAATAACGGAGAGGTTGAATTCTGGTTTCACTGGTTCAGAGCACGTCGCGTCGAAACGGGTTCACATGCATGTCGTGACGTGCAATCCGGACATGGTGTGACCCGACGCTGATGATATTCCACAGACCCTAGTATGTGCGGATTAACCCAACCAGTTTGCCCTGCACCTTTACCTGATCGTCACGATACACGCGGGTTTCATAGGCCGGGTTTGCAGCCTCCAGCGCAACGGCGGAGCCACGCTTGCGCAAGCGTTTGAGAGTCGCTTCCTGTTCATCCACCAGCGCGACTACGATGTCGCCGTTGTCGGCATCGGTCTGTTCGTGGATCACAACGATATCACCGTTGTTGATTCCAGCCTCGATCATCGAGTCGCCTTTGACCTCAAGCGCGTAGTGCTGTCCGGCATTGTGCAGCATGTCGCCGGGAACCGTAACGTTGTGGGTCGCGTGCTGAATCGCCTCAATCGGAGTGCCGGCAGCAATCTGGCCCATGATCGGCAGCGGTGATGCATCAGAGCGTTCAACCGCCATCGCAGCGGCCGGTGGTGTGGTGGCACTGCCCTGAATGATACGTGGCTGGAAACCGGTACCATCATCTATCGATTCCGGCAGGCGGACGATTTCAATGGCACGGGCGCGGTGGGCAAGGCGGCGGATGAAGCCGCGTTCTTCCAAAGCAGTGATCAGGCGGTGAATGCCGGATTTGGAGCGCAAATCCAGCGCTTCCTTCATCTCGTCAAACGAGGGAGGAACCCCCTCTTTTTTCATCCGTTTGTGGATAAATTGTAACAAATCGAGCTGTTTACGCGTCAGCATGCCCCGCCTCCTGTGCCGATATGTATCCTATGTGTTCAGGATTGTTCTACATGTGTTCTCGTTTTGTGTCAAAAGAAATTTTCGAGGGTTTTCTGCCACCAGCTGAAGAATTGCCCGAATATGGAAAGCGGGTGTCAAAGACGGATAATGTCAACCGGCTGACCCGCAATTCTGGCTGGGTCGCCGGGTTTGCGGACCAATAGACAATTGGCACTGGTGAAAAACGACAGCAGCGAGGAGCCCTGCCGGTCAAACGGTGTGCAGGTCGGCTGGTCATTACCACAGGAAAGCCGCGCGCCCATGTAGTGGGTGCTCTGGCCGTTTTTGCCGATGTCCGCCCCCAAAACAGCAGTTTCGCAGGGCAGGGCCATTTTCCCCTGCCCAAGCATGGCGCGGATTGCCGGGACCAGGACCACATGGCCGCAGATCATAGCAGACACGGGATTGCCCGGCAGGCCGATCATCGGTGTACCGTTAAGCCGCCCAGCCATCAGCGACTTGCCGGGACGCATGGCGACTTTGTAGAACGCCAGATCAAGGCCGGTGACCTTGTGCACAAGGTCATGATCACCGACCGACGTGCCGCCAAGGGTCACAATGATGTCGGCGGATTGGGCCAGATCGAGAACAAACCGCAGGCTGGCTTCGTTGTCCCGTGCAATCGGCAGCATCATGGCTTCACCGCCGTTGGCCTCAACCAGCGCCTTCAGACCAAAGGTGTTGGAGGAAAGGATCTGGTCGGGACGGGGAGGCTCGCCAGGCATGACCAACTCGTCCCCGGTGGCCACTAGCGCCACCTTTGGTTTGCGCCGGACTGTGACTGTTGGGATATTCATAGACGCCATAAGCGCGGATTCTAAGGGTCCGACCAATACCGGAGCCTTCATCCCGTCGCCGCGTTTGAAATCCCCACCAGCGGGGCGGATGTAAATGCGCGGGTTGATGCTGTCCGCGACGGTAATCTGATCTCCGGTACGGGTGCAGTCCTCCTGAATGAGGACGCGATCTGCCCCTTCAGGCACAGGTGCGCCGGTGAAAATCCTTACCGCCTGTCCTGCGCTGACGTCGCCTTTAAAGGCAGTTCCGGCAGCGGCTTCTCCGATAACGTTCAGCGTTGCTCCAGGCTGCAGGTCGACTGACACAACCGCGTAACCGTCCATCGCGGAGGCGGCGAAGGGGGGTTGATCGCAGGTCGCAATGGCATCGGCGGCCAGAATGCGGCCTGCGGCTTGCACCAGCGGCACAGTTTCACTGTCCAACAGCTCACACAGATCAAGAACGCCCAACAGAGCCTCGTCAACAGAAATCATTACTCTGCCTCGAACCGACCAGATTTGCCACCGTCTTTCAAAACGACTCGGATGTCGCTGATTTGCATAGATTTATCCACGGCCTTTACCATGTCGTAAACCGTCAGCGCGGCGATGTTCACAGCTGTCAGTGCTTCCATTTCCACTCCGGTCTGGCCGGTGGTTTTCACGGTGGCTTCTATGTCGACGCTGCTGGTTGCCGGGTTGGCGCCCAGTTCGATGGAAACTTTGGTGATTGGCAACGGGTGGCACAAAGGGATCAGATCGGCGGTTTTCTTGGCCCCCATGATCGCCGCCAGACGGGCCACGGCCAGAACGTCGCCCTTTTTGGCGCGGCCTTCAGTTATCATGGCCAGCGTTTCAGGGGCCATGATGACACGGCCCTTTGCAGTGGCGATCCGGTTGGTGATGGCCTTATCCGACACATCCACCATATGGGCGGAACCTTTGTCATCGAAGTGGGTTAGATCTGCCATTACATTGCCTGCGGAGCCCAGGGGGAAGCGAGAATTTCGCGGGTCGCCGCCTCGACATTATCCTGTCGCATCAGGCTTTCACCGATCAGGAAACAGCGCGCGCCAAAGCGGGCCAGATCAGCAAGATCGCGAGGTTTGAACAGGCCACTTTCGGCAATGATCAACCGATCACCCGGAACGTCACGAGCCAGTTTTTTGGTGGTGCCAAGCGTCACCTCGAAAGTCTTAAGGTCGCGGTTGTTGATCCCCATGAGTGGGGAGCGCAAGCGTGAGGCGCGTTCCAGCTCTTCCGCATCATGAACCTCAAGCAGCACATCCATGCCCAGCTCAAAGGCCGCCGCTTCCAGTTCTGCGGCCTGCTCATCGCTGACCGAGGCCAGGATGATCAGGATGCAATCAGCACCCCAGGCGCGCGCCTCGGTTACCTGATAGGTGTCATACATGAAATCTTTGCGTAGGGCAGGAAGAAGACAGGCCTCACGCGCTGCCGTCAGGTATTCCGGCGCGCCCTGAAAAGACGGGGTGTCGGTGAGGACGCTGAGGCAAGCGGCACCGCCTGCGGCGTAGGCCTGCGCCAGTGCTGGCGGGTCAAAATCCTCGCGGATCAGGCCTTTGGAGGGGCTGGCTTTTTTGATTTCGGCAATCAGACCGTAGCCGCCGCTGCTGGAGGCAGTGCGCAGTGCTTTGGCAAAACCACGTGGCGGAGTGGCCTCACGTGCCAGGGCTTCAAGATCGACCAATGGCACCGCCTGTTTGGCTGCGGCAATCTCTTCCAGCTTGTAGGTTTTGATTTTTTCCAGGATGTCAGACATCTAAATTCCCGACGAAATTTTTGCGAGGGCGGTTATTTTTTCCCCTGCTGCACCGCTGTCGATGCTTTCGGCGGCCATGGCAACGCCCTCCTTCAGATCGGCTGCCTTTTCCGCCACCACAAGTGCTGCCGCTGAATTCAAGAGAACCGCGTCCCTGTAGGCGGAGTCTTCGCCTGCCAGTAAAGCTCGGAATGCGGCCGCGTTTTCTGCCGGTGTACCACCCAGAATATCTTTGAAGGGGTGAACCGGAAGCCCCGCGTCATCAGGATGCACTTCGCGCCCGGTCACTTTGCCGTCCTTGAGTTCGGCAACATTCGTTGACCCGGAAATCGAAATCTCATCGGTGCCGTCAGAACCGTGAACTATCCACGCGGCATCGCTGCCCAGTTCCTGCAGGGTTTCGGCCATGGGGAAGATCAGATCGATGGCGAAAGCGCCTGTTAGCTGCCGTTTCACCCCCGCCGGGTTGGTCAGCGGTCCAAGGATGTTGAAAATCGTCTTACAGCCAAGCTCCTGGCGTACCGGCATGACGTGTTTGACCGCCGGATGATGCATCGGGGCCATCATGAAACCGATCCCCACCTCATTGATTGCGCGCTCGACCACGTCAACACCGACCATGACGTTCACGCCCATTTCGCCAAGCGCATCCGCAGCGCCGGATTTGGAGGACAGGTTGCGGTTGCCGTGTTTTGCCACGACAACACCGGCACCCGCTACGACAAAGGCGGTTGCTGTTGAAATATTCAGCGTACCCATCCCGTCGCCGCCGGTTCCGACAATATCCATGGCACCCGCAGGCGCCGCGACACAGAGGCATTTCTCGCGCATGACGGCAGCGGCGGCGGTATATTCGGCCACGGACTCGCCCCGGGCCCGCATTGCCATAAGCAGTCCGCCCATCTGTGCCGGTGTCGCGGTTCCCTCGAACAGATGACGAAAGGCCTCAACAGCCTGTGCCCGGCTCAACGGTCCCTCAGATGCTGCATAGATCAGCGGTTTAAGTGAGTCGCTCATGCCGGTTCCATAGTTGTTTCAAGAAAGTTCTTCAGCATTGCGTGACCGTGTTCGGACGCAATGCTCTCTGGGTGAAACTGGACCCCATGGATTGGCAGTTCGCGGTGTTGCAGGCCCATTATGGTGCCATCTTCAAGCCAGGCAGTTACCTCTAGGCATTCGGGAAGACTGTCGCGCTCAACAACAAGGGAGTGATAGCGTGTCGCTTCAAAAGGTGACGGTAGACCAGCAAACACCGACTTGCCGTTGTGGTGCATCGTCCCCATCTTGCCGTGGACAATCTCGTGACAGCGCACAACTTTGCCGCCAAAGGCCTGGCCGATGGTCTGATGGCCCAGACATACCCCCATCAACGGAGTTCTGGTTTCAGCCGCCGCCTCGGTCAGAGCGAGGCAGATTCCAGCCTGATCGGGATCACACGGGCCAGGAGAAAGCAGGATTGCATCCGCCCGCATGGCCATCGCCTGCTGCACCTCCAACTCGTCATTGCGCTTAACAACAACCTCGGCACCAAGTTCCCCTAGGTAGTGGACCAGATTGTAGGTGAAGCTGTCGTAATTATCGATCAGTAGCAGCATCTTGCTCTTGCCAATTCAGGGTTGAATTAGGGGATGATCCCGGTTGCGTTTCGCGGTATACATGTTCAACAGTGCGGCCCATAGGTCAAGAGCAGGCGAAAGAAAACAACGCACGGGGCAATAGAATGGCATTTAATGCAAAAACTCTGGGGATTCTGTCCGGGTTGGGTGTTGGCCTGACAGGCGGGGTGTTTCTGGCCGCTTTGAACCCGATGATTCCCCAGACGGATACCACCCGGATCGCGGAAACACCGCAAACAGTTGTGGTGGGAGAACCCACCGATGATGTGGCTCCAGAATTGGCAGACAGTTCCGATGCGGAGGCGACGACAATTACCCAGGCCGATAAACCGGACGTTTCTGAGGCCGAGGAAGTTCCGGCAACAGATCGCGATATTACTCGCAACGTGGTGGCTGGTCAGGTTGGCGAACTGGCGGAAATCAAAGGCGAGGAAAACAGCAAGGTTGCTTTGTTGGCTCCCGATGATGCGCCAAATGAGAGTTCTGTGATTGACGCATTGCAGGAGCCGGGTGCTGACCCGGCACCTGATCTGTCAACAAAGCCTGCAGTGCCGGTTGCGGTCAGCAAACCGGCCTCAGATGTTGCAACCACGGTGACCGATCCGGCCCAGCCCGATACCGGCGGTGCGGCGGGGGTGGAAACTCCGGAAACGGACCCCGAAACTGCGGCGGATACTCCGGCGCGCATCGATCCGGCACCGCAGAAGGCCACAGAATTGCCCGACGTGCAGACCGAGTCGGCGGCTCCTGTCGAGGAAACGCCTGAAGAGGATGACGCAATAGCCACCGAAGGAACTTTTGACACGGCGAAATCCCGGTTGCCGACCATCGGCGAGGACAACTCGGGCGGTTTTGCGGCTCGTAAGAAGGTTGAATCTGGGCTGAAACTTCCGACGATAGGAAAGTCAGAAGAAACTACCGCGCCTGCGGATGCAGGTTCTGCGCAGCAGACCGGCGCATTGCAGCGCAACGCGGTGGCGTTTGGTGAGACAGACAAACCCTTGATGTCAATTGTTCTGATGGATGCCGGCGAAAACGCGCTGGCACCGGAGAAACTGACCAAACTGATCCTTCCGGCAGCATTCGCTGTGCAGGTCGACGGCGATCAGCCAGCCACCAAGGCTCGGATGTATCGCAAGGCCGGGTTTGAAGTGCTGGCTTTGTCGCCCCGTTCGGTTGAACTGAGCCTGTCAGGCGGTCAGTCCACCGACCAGGTCAGTGAAGTCCTGGACAAAATCTTTACTATCATGCCCGAGGCCGTAGGCCTGATCGATCGGCCGAGCGCAGACCTGCAGAAAAATCGCAAATTGTCCAGGGCCGTTATTGAGAGTTTCCGAGACAGCGGGCATGGGTTGGTGACCTACAGTCAAGGCCTGAATTCGATCCCGCGCGATGCGAGCCTGGCAAAAGTGCCTGCAGCGAGTGTCTATCGCGTGCTGGACGGTAACGGCGAGAACCCTTCGGTGATCGAGCGCTATCTGAACCGGGCTGTGCAGGACGCGCGGCGCAACGGGCATGTGATCGTGATGGGGACGACGGCGCCGGAAACCGTGACCACGATCGTGAACTGGTCGCTGAGCACCAAAGCGCGGGCAGTGACAATTGCACCGGTTTCGGCGAGTTTACTGCGGACGGTGGAGTAGGGGGGCAGTTTGCTTCTTGGAACCGGGGTTGCTGTTTTGTCTTAGGGCGCGTCGCGTTTAATCGGTTCTGTTTGGGTGATGGTTCATATTGCATCCAGTCATATAGGAAAGCGTGTCGCGATGCGCCTGCCGCAACCGTTTCAGCGCGACATGCTCTAGAGTTTTTCTGGAAACTCATTCCGGCCCCTTTGCAGTTGAAATGCGATACATCCTGATTCAACGAAAACAGGAAACGGAGTTATTGCTTGCATGACGCTGTGTTTGGCTTGCAGCGGGAGCCGGAATTCAAAAGCGCGTGCTCATTCCGTTGAAGTAGCAAAAACGTTGCGGTTCGTATAAACTGCTACCAATTTGCTGAACCTATTTTGGAGCATTGTACACTATGGGAGATTTTCAACTTCGCGAACCAACGCTGCAAATACCTCGTATTTCAGGACCAAGCCTTGGCAATTTTGAGTTAGTTATCGACCCGGAGCTAAGGCGGGAAATCAGGGCCCTGATCTCGGCGGGACCAAGCCTGCGATTGCGTGATTCCTTTCTCCGGCCAAACTGGCGGCAGCTACGTCAGGAAGAGCTTGACCAATTGCTTCGTCAGCCAGCGCCTACTCCTGAACCACCGCTTGTGCCTGCCGGGCGGGGTCCAGCTCAGCCGCGCACAGCTGAAGTGGCAGACTTATTAAGTGCAATTTCGGCCATTCCCGCCGTGCAAACAGCGTCGAACCGGGTATTGAACCTTGCGCTGGAACCGATCAGGCGAGAGGCGAACAATCTGACACCTGTTCAAATTGGTTTGTTGATAACACAGGGAGTTGTAATGAGTGGTGGTCTTTTGGCTGCGATCAATCTGTCGCGCAACCCGCCAGAATTTCCACTTAACCTGCTTCTTAACCGGTCGTTCCCGGTTCCCGGTGTTGACGGTCTTACACTGCGGTTAGAACATCGCGGAGGGCAGATAGCGTGGTCCGACATTGGCGGCTCTGGAGTATCGGCTCAGGCTGGAGGCCGTTCCACAGGTGAAAGATTTCAGGGCGAAGTAAGTATCACACTTGATCTGACGCGCTGGTTTCCAGCGCTCCAATAACGGTCAAACGCCGGACGCGGGTTTTCATAATTGCGGCCATTATCTGCGCTAAGGCATTTCGTATTTTTCCAGCCTCAGAAATGGCGAAACCTGACTCAAGATGCACTGAAACCCGAAAACACCTCAGTGTGCTTTGCGTTTAAGCTGAAGCAGTTTAGACGCAAAGCTCCGGTTTAAGCCTTTTAAGTGGCTGCGTTTTGCGTTCACCTTGTGAGTCAAGTTAAACGCAAAACGCTCTAGCCATTCCCTTTGACCGACACAAACCGCACAGCTTCCTTCGCTGCCTGTCGCAAGGCATTGGATTTGTTCACGGTTTCCTGAAACTCTGCTTCCGGATCGCTGTCATAGACCACACCACCACCGGCCTGAATGTAGAGTTTCTCATCCTTGGTCACAGCCGTCCTGAGCGCAATGCAAATGTCCATTTCGCCGTTGGCAGAGAAATAACCGACACCGCCACCGTAAACGCTGCGTTTTTCGCTTTCCAACTCGTCAATAACTTCCATGGCGCGCACCTTTGGTGCGCCGGAGACGGTTCCGGCAGGTAGGCCCGCGAGCAAAGCCGAGAGGGCGTCATGGTCATCGCTCAACTGCCCGATGACGTTTGAAACGATGTGCATCACGTGACTGTAGCGTTCGATGATGAACTGTTCGTTTGGATTTACGGTGCCGACTTTGGCAACCCGGCCCACGTCGTTGCGACCGAGATCAAGCAGCATCAGATGTTCGGCCAGTTCCTTGGGGTCGGCCAGCAAGTCAGCCTCCAGCGCCTTGTCTTCAGCGGGTGTCGCTCCGCGTGGCCGGGTGCCTGCGATGGGGCGGATGATGACTTCGTTGTCCTTCACCCGCACCAGAATTTCCGGGCTGGCACCGATCACCTGAAAACCGCCGAAGTTAAAAAAGAACATATACGGCGACGGGTTGGTGCGGCGCAGCGCGCGGTAAAGCGAAAACGGTGGCAGTTTAAAATTCTGGGTCCAACGCTGGCTTGGCACCACCTGAAAAATGTCCCCGGCGCGGATGTATTCCTTGGCCCGCTCAACGATGCCAAAATAGTCATCCTTGCTGGTGTTGGACACAGGCTCGCCAACGGCGGAGGTGATATCAGTGACGGCCGGGTTGGACGGAGCCGGACGATCCATATCTCGGATCGCATCCATCACCCGTTCTGCGGCCTGATTATAGGCCGCACGGGCAGAGCCGCCGCTGTTGCCCCACACCGGGCTGACAACGGTAATTTCATCCTTGACCCCATCAACAACAACAATGACGGAGGGCCGCAACATCACGGCGTCGGGCAGACCAAGGGGATCGGGATTCACATCCGGCAGATGTTCAACCAAACGGATCATATCGTACCCCAGGAACCCAAACAGACCGGCAGAAATCGCCGGCAGGCCCTCGGGCAGATCTATCCGGCTTTCGTCCAGTATCCGACGCAGCGAGGCCAGGGGGTCACCTTCCACCGGCTCAAACGCCTGCGCGTCAAATCGTGCCTGTCGGTTAACCCGGGTTTCATCCCCCCGGCATTCCCAGATCAGGTCGGGTTTCATGCCGATCACGGTGTAGCGGCCGCGGATTTCACCTCCCGTTACAGATTCCAGCATGAAGCTGTCTTTTTGGGCCTGCGCCAGTTTCAGCATCAGCGCCACGGGCGTATCAAGATCGGCGATCAGGCGTGAATAAACCACCTGGTTGCGCCCGGCCACATAAGCCTGTTCAAAGGCCGCAAAGTCCGGGGTCAGGGTCATCGCTGGGTTGCAATCCCTGTGTTCACGGAATTGATCGCCGCCTGGTTAAGCTGCACGCCAGCCTGCTCTTGCAGCGCAGCGGTGTAGAACTCCAGAATATCAGCCCCGACCTGCGTGTTCAGAGCGCCTGTTACGCTTGTGATGGTTTCGATATTGTCTTCTGATTGGTCGTCAAACGGGTGAACGGCGGTTAGCCGTGCGAGGAAAACGCCTCTAACACCGTCCAGAACAGCCACTTTGCCGACCTCAAGTTCAAAGACTGACAGCACGGCATCTGCGGGAAGGCCGTCAAAGTACCGGTTTCGCAGGGCATTCTGTTCAGAATTCGGAGCCAGTTGCAGGTCCGCAAAACTGCTGCCGGATTCCAGTTTGGTTTCAAAGCCTTCGGCCAGAACTTTCAGGGCTTTGAGCGTTTCTGCCTGGGTCCAGTCGGCTGCCACCCTTTCGCTAACCTGATCAAACGGGATTTGCGCCGGGTCCTTGACCTCATTCACACTCAGGGCAAACAGGCCCCCATCTGACAGATCCACCAGTTCGGGAAAATCACCGTCCTTGGCTGCCAGCACCGCAGCGCGGAACGCCTCGTAACCCGCGATACCGTCTTCGGATTCGGCGGTGAAAGCAATTGAGCCCAGGACCATTTCTGTTTCTTTTGCGAGTTCTTCAAGCGTCGCACCCGCTGCCAGACTGTCGTCCAGATCGCCAACCATATCGGAAACCAGCCGCCGGGCTGCCTCACCGGCCAATTCGGCCCTTAATTGTTCGCGGGCCTCTTCAAAGGGTGTGTTGTCTTCGGCCAGCACCGCGTTAATACGAAACAGGGCCGGACCAAGGGAGCTGTCCACCGGGCCAACTATGCCAGGCCCGTCAGCGCCAAACACAACCTCTGCCGCTGCCTCGCTCAGTGTGCTGGCGGCCACTTCACCCAGTTCGATATCGACCACTTCCAGCCCGCGTTCGCGCACCAGGTCTTCGAAACTCAGGCTGCCTGCATCCAATCGGTTGCGGGCGGATTCTGCATCTTCCACGTTAGGGAAAACCAGCCGGTCAAGGGCGCGGTGTTCGGCCCGGTTGAACCGGTCGGACTGCAACTCGTAGGACTCGCGGATCTGGTCTTCTGCAACATTGACGCTGTCCAGAAGATTGGCAGGATCAAGCCAGGCGTAGGTGACTTCATGGGTTTTCAGTGACCGGTAACTGTCTGTATTCGCGCCATAATACGCCTGCAACTGCGCATCCGTAGGCGTGGCAATCTGCTCGTCCAAATGCAGATCAGTGACCCAGGCCCACTCAAAATCACGGGATTCCTGAATGTATCCCAGCAGCGTCAAAGGGATCGCGTCGCTGGTGGATATGCCGCCTCTGATGCTGCCTTCCAACAATGAGCGGGCATTTTCCTTGCGCAGCAATTCGTCGAATTCGGCAGGGGACACTTGCAGATTGCGTTCAAGAAAAAAATCATAGGCCTCCTTGTCAAAGCTGCCGTCCAGCGCCTGAAAATTTGGATTGCCCAGGATGGCCTGACGAACCAGATCGTCCCCGACACTGACGCCGATGCGATTGGTTTCATTGTCAAGCGCAGCTACCCCGATCACCGCTTCCAGAACCTGTGAGGAAATGCCAAAAGCTTCGATTTCCGAAGCTGACAGGGTCTGGCCGGTACGCCGGTTAAGATTGTTCACTGCTCCGGCCAGCGCCCGGTAATAAGTTGTGACCGGGATTTTTTCCTCGCCAACGGTTCCGATGGAACGGATGGTGCCGCCGCCAAGACCACCCAGGCCAAACCCGGTCAGGCCCAGCATCAGCAGGCCCATAATAATCCACATCACCTTGCTGTTGCTGCCGGAACGGAGGGAATTCAGCATGTCGGGTCCACTTGTTTTGCTGCGCGGCTTTTGTTGCCAAAAGCCCTAACTCGCAGAGGTTTTAGGGGCAGAGGCAGGGAAGGGCAAGTGACATCACAAATGCAGCGCCGACAGACGCTTGAAAAGCTGGTGAATATCAGCGCGGTCAACGTTGGCAAAGGCAATCCGGAGGTGCGATTCCGCACTGCCGTCACCACCACGCGCCCTTGTTGGGGCGAACATTGTTCCAGGCAGCATCAGGGCCGCAGCCTCCTGCACCAGCTTTTGTGCCAGGGCGTCAGACGCCATGTCGTAGGGATGCTCCACATAGGCAAAATAGGCACCACACCCTTTCAGTTTCCAGTCAGGCAAGGTGGTGACGGCCTGTTTAATGGCGGCCCGTCGGTCAAGGATTTCAAGCCGTTCACCGGCCAGCCAGTCGCCCAGATTTCGCATCCCGAACAGGGCACCGCGCTGGCCGAGCTGGTTGGGGCAGATGGTCAGCGTGTCGAGGAATTTTTCAACCTCCGCCAAGCGCGCAGCCGAACCGATCAGGGCGCCAACCCGATGACCGGTCAGACGGTACGCTTTGGAAAAGGAATAAAGCTGGATCAGCGTATCGGCCCAGTCAGGATCGCTGAACAGGTCATGTGGAGCATCCGTGCGACTGTGAAAATCGCGGTAGGTTTCGTCAATGATCAGGGCAATCCGGGCGGATTTGGCGACTTCATAGAATGCCCGGATCAGTTCGGGCGGGTATTCCGCACCACTTGGGTTGTTTGGGGTTACCAGAACAATCGCTTTGGTGCTGTCGGTAATCGACGCCCTGGCGGTCTCAGGATCGGGCAGCAAGTCGTCGCCACACATCAAAACCCTGGTCTCAATCCCCTGCATGTCGAGCCACATTTTGTGGTTGAAATACCAAGGGGCGGGCAGGATGACCTCATCCCTAGCACCGGCAAGTGTTGACACTGCAGCACAAAACGCCTGATTGCAGCCGGAGGTGATGGCAACCTGATCCGCGTTGATTGCTCCGGCATAGGCAAGGGACCATTGCTGCGCGACTTCCCCGCGCAACTCCGGCAACCCGAGAACCGGACCATAAAGATGCGCCTCAGGCTCGTTCAAGGCCGCATCCGCAAGCGCCTGGCGCAGCGGTTCGGGTGGTGGATCAACCGGAGCGGCCTGGCTGACATTGATCAACGGGCGCTCAGCGCTGAAGGTTGCTTTGGCCAGCCAGCGCCGGGATTCCATCACGGGCGGGGCGAAGGTGTTGGTAAAGGAAGGATTAACGGTGATTGGCATAGTGGGGGTCCGGTAGTTTTTAGCGACGATACCAGTGGCAAAACCGGATGCAAGCACCGCTTGACCTGCCCGGTCGGATCAGGGAAGAGGACGCCATGGCACAACCTCCGTTTCTGACCTTAAGTGATATTTCGCTGACCTTTGGCGGCAACCCGCTGTTTGGGGGCTTGAATCTCACGATTCACGCTGGCAACCGGGCCTGTCTGGTCGGGCGCAACGGATCAGGCAAATCGACCCTGATGAAAGTGATCGCAGGACTGGTGGAGCCGGATAAGGGCGAGCGCTTCGTGCAGCCCGGCATTTCCGTTGGGTATATGGATCAGCACCCTGATTTGTCCGCTTTTGCAACCCTTGGGGAATTTGCCACGTCCAAGCTGGATGCGGGTGATGAATACCGGGTTGAAATGGCAGCGGAGGGGCTGAAACTCAACCTTGACCAGTCACCGAAAATGGCGTCGGGTGGAGAACGGCGCCGTGCTGCGCTGGCCAAGATACTGGCAGAAGCGCCCAACCTGATGTTGCTGGACGAGCCGACCAACCACCTGGATATCGAGGCGATCGGCTGGCTGGAAGAGCATTTGCGCCAGACTCGTGACGCATTCATGATCATCTCGCACGACCGGGCGTTCTTACGTAACCTGACGCGGGCCACCTGTTGGGTGGATCGCGGAATTGTGCGGCAGAACCCGCGGGGCTTTGAGTTTTTTGAGGAATGGCGTGACAAGACCTTTGAGGAAGAAGACCAGTCGCGCCACAAACTGAACCGGCTGATCAAATCCGAGGGCCGCTGGGCGGTTGAAGGAATATCCGCGCGTCGCAAACGCAATCAGGGGCGGGTGCGCCGTTTGCAGGATTTGCGGGCCGAAAAGGCCGGGCAGATCATGCGCTCCGGTGCTGCAAAAATGGCGCTGGAGTCGGGGCCGAAGTCTGGCAAACGGGTGATCGAGGCGCGCGGCATCACCAAGCGGTTTGACGGAAAAGCCATCGTCTCGGGATTCGACATGCGAATTCAACGGGGTGAACGGATAGCCTTTATTGGCCCTAACGGCGTTGGCAAAACTACCCTGCTGAACGTGTTGACTGGTCAACTGGAGCCGGACCAAGGTTCGGTTAAACTCGGGACCAACCTGATCCCGGCGATCTTTGACCAGAACCGCAGCAGCCTGAACCCTGATGTTTCGCTCTGGGACAGCCTGACCGAAGACAAAGATCTCGGTGTTTCCGGGCGCAATGACCAGATCATGGTGCGCGGGCGACCCAAACATGTGGTGGGTTACCTGAAAGAGTTCCTGTTTGACGAGGCGCAGGCACGTGGCCCGGTAGGGGCACTGTCGGGCGGGGAAAAGGCAAGGCTTCTGCTGGCCCGGATCATGGCCCGGGAAAGCAATCTGCTCGTGCTGGACGAGCCAACCAATGATCTGGATATCGAAACCCTTGATCTGTTGCAGGAGTTGCTCGACGGTTATGATGGAACCGTGCTGCTGGTCAGCCACGACCGGGATTTTCTGGATCGTGTCGCAACCACTTCAGTTGTGATGGAGGGTGACGGACAGGCAGTGATCTATGCGGGTGGCTGGTCTGACTATCAGGCGCAACGCAAACCCCAGATCGCTTCGCCCCAAACAGAAAAGACAATGCTAAAGTCAGGGGCAAAAAAACCGACACAGCCAGCAAAGTCTGCAATGAGTTTCAGCCAGGAACACAGGCTGAAGGAATTGCCCGGGGTTATTGACAGACTGACACAGGAAATCGCCAAACTTGAAGAATTTCTGGCGGATCCGGAGCTGTTTACCCAGTCACCGAGGAAATTTCAGAAAGCCACCGAAGGGCTTGCGGAACGCCAGGCAGCCCTTAGTGCGGCGGAAGATGAATGGCTGGAGCTGGAAGAACTGGCTGAGCAATCAGGTTGAGTTTGGAACCGCGCCTCAATTGGATTGATTTCACTCGGTGTTTGCGGCATCGGTTATTGAATTTTCTATGAAGGAAGCCGGATGAACAAAGTCTCTGTCGATATAGACCAGATCGAGGAAAAATCCCGCGCTGCGCTGGTCCGCCACGGCGCTGCGCCCTGGATTGCCGCTGAAGTTGCCAAAGCAGTGCGCAAGGCCGAAGCCACAGGGAACGTGATCTGCGGGCTGTATTATCTGGAGAGCTACTGCCTGCAACTGGCCTCCGGCCGGGTGAAGGGTGATGTGGAACCAGAAGTAAAGGTAACGCGGGCGGCTGCGGTTGAGGTGGATGCGAAACTGGGGTTTGCGCAGCCTGCCTTTGCCCGGGGGATTGGAACAGCCCTAAAACAGGCCCGCGAAAACGGGTCCTGTGTGTTTGCGGTGCGCCATTCGCACACCTGCACATCGCTGGGCTACTTCACCGAGCAGATCGCTGACGCCGGGCTGATCGGAATCGGGTTTACCAACGCCTCGCGGATCGTTTCGCCGCCCGGTGGCAAACAGGCAGTGCTTGGAACCAATCCTATTGCGATGTCGGTACCGGCAAAGGACGGCGGGCTGGCGTTGCAGTTTGACCAGTCCACCAGTGCCGTGGCGCTTGGCAAGATCACCATGGCGGCAGCAGCCGGGGAAGAGATTCCGCTGGGCTGGGCGGTGGACGCGGATGGCAACCCGACGACTGACCCCCATGCAGCGATCAAAGGCTCGCTGGTTTCGACCGGCGGTTACAAGGGCTGGGGCTTTGGCTTGATGACCGAGGTTCTGGCGGCGGCGGTAACAGGCTCGGTCAACTCGCTGGATGTGGTTGGTTTGAAGGTTAAAGACGGCCCACCACACGATCTGGGGCAGTTCTATTTCCTGGTTGATCCGACGGTTTTTGCCGGGGATGTGTTTTTTGAGCGCATCGCGCGGGTTGCCGACGCGGTGAATGCCCAAGAAGGGGCCCGGCTGCCCGGTGCCAACCGGGCCCTGATGGATCAAATCAAACTTGATCGCGCACTTTGGAACAAGGTGCAGGAACTGGCCGGCTAGCCGGCCTTTTTCGCCAGACGGCAGGTTTCCACCACCAGGCGCAGCGCGTTGCGCGAACCGCGCAGCGGCAAACGTTCGGCCACACCGGTCGCCATCAGGCTGATGTCGGCGTAGTTGCCGGTCATCAGGCGTGAGAACACCGGCGACAGCGGTTCGGGCTCATAAAATTTCCAGTTGGCGGTTTCTGCCAGAAAGTAAGCCACACCGGTGTAGCCAAAAGAGCGGAAATCAAAGAACACCATTTCGCGCGGGCTGTCCGGGAAGGCGGTATCCGGGGTGATGACCGGGTTTTCGAAAATCACCTCTTCGATGACTTCCTCGCTGCTGTCAGACACCTCGGTCGTAACCGCGGTCACTTCGGCGCTGGCCAGAACGATTTCCGGCAGTGCTGCCGGCTCACTTACTTCAGAGGGCAACGCCGGGGGTTCGAATTCGTAACCCGGGCGGTAAGTGACCGCCATGCGCTTTTCGTCAGCCAGGCATTCGATGCGCAGTGACAGCCAGGTTCTGTCTTCTTCCTCACAGAACAGAAGGGCGGTTTCCGGGATGCCGAATTGTTCGCTGGCCGGGATGTATTCCCATTTCCCGCATTGATCCCGGCGGTTGATGGTATCTTCGGCCTGCGCGGCAGAGCCAGCCACGAGCGTGGCAGCAATAAAGAGGGCAGCGGATTTCATATCTGTCCTGACGTTGTATTTCCCGCGACGAAAATAGCGATAAAACCGGCGCGGGAAAGAGGAAAAATGGGTGTTTTTGTGCAGTGTTGCCCGCTGAGCTGCCAGAAATTACAGGCTGAGGCTGCACAGGTGTGGCCGGATTATCGCAAAGGTGGTCGCGAATGGCGTCCGATGGGGCCGCAATAAGGCAGCCTGTGGCCCGATTGCCGCGTGTTAACCGCCGCGCGGGTGGGGCACCAGATGCACGCAGCCGGTGCCTTGGATTTGCGTGGACACCACGGTGCCGCGCTGCAGGTTGGCGGTCAGGATGCAATGCTGACGCACGATCTGATGGTCATATCCGATCAGAATCCAGTGGCCGTTCCAGAATTCATGCACCGGGTGGCGTACGACATAGCTGCCCCGGTATTCCCAAACCGCCTGGGTTTTGGTGCGGCTGATGGGCGAGCCGAGGGTGGCGATGACCTGTTCAACGCTCTTGCCGTTGTGCTGGGTGAGGCGGGCGGAGCGTTCTTCGGAGGTTTCGCAGGCGGTGAGGAGCAGGGTAGCCGCGAGGGCGGAGATGAGGGCGAGGGATTTAAGCGGGTTGGGCAACATGGGGAGGCTCCCTTTGTGGGGTAATATGTAGGGAGAGGTGGGAGGAATTCAATGAGGGGGTGGTGTGGGGTGTCTACGAACCACCGCGGTCGCGCTGTCCTCCGGTTTGCTTGCCCACGCGCAGGCTGGGGTCCGGGGGACCCGTTGTTTGTGATCTCCTGGACAAGCTGTGAGGTGACGTTGCGACAGACTACTCCCGTACCGTTTGCGGCACGGTCCGCGCCGAGCTCCGCCCCCGAGGGATGGTCGCGGTCCTTAGCGTGGAGGGTCAGGGGAAGTTTCGCGCGATTGCGCACCCTACGCTTTCTATTGGCCAGCCGAGACCCGAAACACTTCAACCACGAAAAGGTCCATCTCCCTGGAAAGGGTACCAACGATAAACCTGTTAAAGTCTACCGAAGCAGCACAGTATTCGGGATGTGAGTATTTCGAGCCAAACAGCGCATCTTGCATACCGGTGGTGACCGTTGGTCGTTGTATCCACAATTGCGCAATTTCATTCCGGTCCCTTTGAGTGAGGTCTGGATGCGTTACTGGATTCTTCCTGGCTTCGGCAATCGCCTGGAAAGTAAGGACCCCCTTTTCTGTAAGTAACTGGATCTGTTGATCATTAAAGTCATGAACGGAAAGAGTTTTTGGGCCTGAAACGGCATAAGCTGCACATTTCTCTTTTTTGTGTCTTAGAGATTCATGTACCTTCAAGCTTGCCGATTTTATTTCTCTAAGTGCGGTTATCGGCGCATGGGCGAGTAGATGGGCGTTACTTTTCGTCAGCTCCGTCGTGAGTTCTCGCATTTTTTCGAACAATCTGATTTCAGTTTCTGAGATTGAAAAAGACTTGTCGTTTGCAATAGCAACCATCTCTGAAACGATATTCTGGAACTCTTGCGGAAATTCTTGTTCTATCACCAAGAAAAGGCGGTTCTGATCCGAGGCGGAAAAAATTTTGCGGACCTCTGACTCTGTGTACGACGATCCGGAATCACTGTTGCCGGAAAAAACGCCAAAAACAAACAACGCCGCGATAACTGCTCCGGCAACTACGATAATCCGCAAAGGTTTTCTTTGATTTTTCAAAGCAATCTCCTTGGTTCGGATAAGTATACCCTAAACATCCAGCTCCTCGGCAAACTGCGCGTTCTCCTGGATGTACTGATACCGCAGCTCCGGCTTTTTGCCCATCAGCTGTTCCACCAGTTCCGCCGTCTCCCCCGGCTCGTCGTCATCCACGCTCACCCGGATCAACTGGCGGGTCTCCGGGCTCATCGTGGTATCCTTCAAATCCTTGGCGTCCATCTCGCCCAGTCCTTTGAACCGTTGCAATTCGATCTTGCCGCGTCCGCCCAGCCCTTCGGCCAGTTTTGCCTCTTTTTCGATGTCGTCAGCCACGTAAATCCGCTTGGCCCCCTGCGTCAGCCGGTAAAGCGGCGGGCAGGCCAGATACAAATGCCCTTTGTCGATCAAGGGGCGCATCTGGGTGAAGAAGAAGGTCATCAAAAGGGCGGCGATATGGGCGCCGTCGACGTCCGCGTCGGTCATGATGATGATCTTGTCATAGCGCAGGTCTTCAACGTTGAAACGGGTGCCAGGCTGAACGCCGAGTGCTTGACAAAGGTCGTTTATCTCGTTGTTCTGGCTCATTTTTGATGAGGCAGCGCCGAGCACGTTGAGGATTTTACCGCGCAGGGGAAGCAGGGCTTGCGTCTTGCGGTCCCGCGCCATTTTGGCAGAACCACCCGCTGAATCGCCCTCAACGATGAAAATTTCCGTGCCGTCCCGCGCGTTGGTCGAACAATCCACCAGCTTGCCCGGCAGGCGCAGTTTCTTGGTCGCAGATTTGCGCTGCGTTTCCTTTTCGGCGCGGCGGCGCAATCTCTCCTCAGCTTTCAGCACCAGATAATCAAGGATCGCACCGGCAGCTTTGGTGTCCGCCGCCAGCCAGTTGTCGAAATGATCGCGCACCGCGTTTTCGACCCAGCGACCAGCGGCCACTGTCGCCAGCCGGTCTTTGGTCTGGCCGACGAATTCCGGCTCGCTGATGAAGCATGAGACCATGGCGCAGCCACCGCCCATCACGTCGTCGCGGTTGATGCTGGCGGCCTTTTTGTTGCCGACGAGTTCGCCATAGGCGCGGATGCCTTTCAGCACCGCAGCCCAGAAACCGTTTTCATGGGTGCCGCCTTCGGGTGTCGGCACTGTGTTGCAATAGGATTGCATGAACGCGTCGCGTGACGGCGTCCAGTTGATCGCCCATTCGACGGAGCCCGGCGTGTCGGCGCCGAATTTCTCGGCAAAGCTGACTTTTCCGGCGAAAGGGGCGTCGGCATAGGTCGAGGAGCCGTTCAACCGCTCGCCGAGGTAATCCGCGAGGCCGCCGGGGAAGTGGAAGGTGGCCTGGGTCGGGGTATCGTCGTCTTTGCCAAGGGTTTCGGGGTCGCATTTCCAGCGAATTTCGACGCCAGAGAACAGGTAGGCCTTGGAGCGGGCCATCTTGAGCAGGCGTGCGGGTTTGAATTTGGCCGATCCGCCGAAAATCTGGGCATCCGGATGGAAGGTTACCGAGGTGCCGCGCCGGTTCTGGGTGGGGCCGAGTTTTTCGAGCTTGCCCTGCGGTATTCCGCGGGAAAATTCTTGCGCAAACAAGGTCTTGTTGCGGGCAACTTCAACTCGGACGTAATCACTCAGCGCATTGACAACCGACACGCCAACGCCGTGCAGACCACCTGATGTCTGGTAGGCCTTGCCGGAAAACTTGCCGCCCGCGTGCAGGGTGCACATGATGACCTCAAGCGCGGATTTCTTCGGGAATTTTGGGTGCGGATCAACCGGAATACCGCGGCCGTTGTCGCTGATGGTGACAGAGTAATCGCCGTGCAGTTCCACCTCGATCCTTGTGGCATGACCGGCGACGGCCTCATCCATCGAGTTGTCCAGAACCTCAGCCACGAGGTGATGCAGCGCCCTCTCATCGGTGCCGCCAATATACATGCCCGGGCGCTTGCGCACAGGTTCGAGCCCCTCGAGCACCTCAATCGCTGAGGCGTCGTAGGATTTGTCGGGTTCATCTTCGATAAACAGGTCTTTTGCGGCCATGGGTGCTCGATTCTTGGGTGGCTCTTTTGCGAGACATTAGAGCATCTGGGGCAGTGCGGCGCAATATGTTGTGTGGGTGATCTGGGGGGTGCAGACTATTCGCGGCGCGTGAATGCCCGTCGCACCATCACCCCCATCCAGACCGCCAGTGCCATAACCCCCACTAAAACCGCAAAAAACACCATCGGCATACGTTCGGCCACCCCGGCAAAGGCCAGAATGCCAACCACCCAGAACCCGCCCCACAAAAACGCGGCGATCACCAGCAGGGGGGCCAGCCACAGATGCAGATCATCGATCCGGTTTGGCGTCGCCTCTAGACGGCGGCGCATGGTGGCGGGTTTGAAGGACACCAGCAGGAACACAGACAGGCAGCAATAAATGACAACAGCGAGGAGTTGGACCGCCATGCCTGCCAGCCCGCCAGGCGTTTCTCCCCCCTGCATCACCAGGTAGAGCGGCAGCGCGAGGCTCAAGGGGCCAAACAGAAAGTAGCGCCAGATCAGCATCAGCGTTCCTCGTAAGGCGCGTTGCGCAACCAGTGGGCCAGTTCATCCTCATCTATCAGGCCCTGGGCGATCTGGATGACTATATTGCCGGCTTCCTCGGCATTCCAAACATATTCAGCGCCGTTGATATCCAACACAACGTCCAAACATTGGTGGGCAGTTCGCTTGTTGCCGTCGTTGAAACAATGTCCGGTTGCAACTGCAACACAGTAAGCAGCTGCCAGATCAAACACATCATTGACCATTCCATAAGCAAGACGATTATCAACGCGGGCCAAAGCGCCCTCCAGCGATTTGTCCAATGCACGGCCAGTCAGTTCACCCAAGTTCAGCACTTCGTCATGGATCAGTTCGACAACCTCAACCGAGAGCAGATGTAGGGTCATTTGTCTTTCAGGTAATCAAGAACCGGCTGATTCACCGCCTTGCGTTTTCGCAGTGAGGCCAGAACCTCCTCCCGGGTTGCATAAACCGCATCCTCAGCCTGCACGCTTTCAGCAGGCACCAGGTAGGCAACGCATTTGGAGTTTTTCATCACAGCCACCGGCTTGCCCCCGGCGCGTTCCAGCACTTTATGCGGTTCGCGCATTTCGGTCATGGTGGCGATGTGGTTGGTCAGCAGGCGGGTCATGGGTGTTTCCTCGTAAACTCTGCGCAGTAATATACATTATAATATACATTTTGTCGAGCAATCCTCTATTTCTTATCCGGCATGGCTACAATCCTGCGCAGGTAAGCTGTAATTGCCCGGTGATCCTCTGCTGGCAATTGCTTCATGTTTTCTACAACTTCCGCCATCTGCCCGCCGGCCACGTCAAATTCAGGCGTAAACCCCGAGTTCAGATAGGTCACAACGTCGATATCTGCCCAACCACCGATGCCATCGGCATGAGGGGTTATGTTAGGTATCTTGCCCTTGCCGTCGGGGTTGGGCCCGCCTGCTAGCCACCGGTTCTGGCGCAATCCGCCCAGAAAATTGCGCGAGGTGTGGCATTCGGTACAATGGCCCATCGCCTCAACCAGATAGCGGCCGCGCAATTCCTCTTCGTTCAAACCGGTGGCAGGCAGATGATATCCAGAGGGCAGAAACACCAGCTTCCACAGGCCCAACCCGCGGCGGAACGAGAAGGGCAGGCCAACGTCATGCGGCTTACCGGCCACCTCGGAGGCGGGCAGGGTTTTCAGGTATGCGTAAAGGTCTGCGACATCTGCCAGATCCATGTTCTGGTAGCTGGTATAGGGAAAGGCCGGGTAATAGTGTTGGCCATCGGGTGAGGTGCCAAAACTGACCGCATTGGCGACATCACCAAAACTCCAGCCCCCAATCCCATGTTCGACGCTTTGCGAGATATTTGGGGCAAAGAACGTGCCAAAATCGGAGGGAAATGCCCGGCCACCAGACAAAATCAGCATTGCCTCTCCCTCAGCACCTTTGGCCGAATGGCAGGAGGAACATCCAGATGCCGCATACACAAGCGCACCTCTATCCGCCGATCCAACCAAGCCTTGCAACTCCGTCGGGTCGTGTTTCCCGGGGATAGTCAGCACCCAGAAGGCGATCAGCCCAAGGATGATCAAAGTTGTGGCAGCGCGGACAAGTTTGTTAATTTGCATGAGTTGAACATGCCCCGGGCGACCGACCCGGGACAACGCCAAATGTGTCTATTCGTCTTTCTGGCGATAAACCTTGTGGCACCCACCGCATGCTCCGCCAACAGTGCCTATCGCCCCTTGCAGGGACGCAAGATCGGTCCCGGCTGCCTCATTCATTGCGGCAACGGCGTCAGCGAGCGCTTTTCCTTTCTCTGCAATGGCCGGGTAGGTCGTCCAGATTTCCGGCAGCGCTCCGGTTTTCGCGGGCATGGACGCATTGTCAGTGCCCTGGGGCCACATGGCGCTCTGGTCTATCGACATCATGGTCATCAGGTTGCCCGCAGCGGTTGAAGCAGCTTCGGCGTTATACTCGGCTGTCCCTTTGGCCATAGCTCCAAGAATGCCAAGGTTTTGCGCGTAAATCTGCATCACACCCTGACGCGCCTTGATTGCGGCTTCATCCGCCAGTGAAGGTGTGACTACTCCGGCTATTAGCAAGGTTGCCGTGGTAACTTTAACAAACGAACGTATCATGTCCGGGTCTCCCTACATCAAAATCATCCTGCAATTGTAATATGTGCAAAAATTTTTGGTATTCACAAAACACAAAGATGTTATTGTGCAAAAATGCACAAGACGAACTGGGATGATTTTCGGTTTTTGATAGCGGTGATGGAGGAAGGGTCCCTGAACGCCGCTGCCCGACGCCTGGGCGTTAATCACGCCACAGTTCTGCGCCGGGTCACGGCTTTTGAAGAACAGAATCAGGTCACATTGTTCAAACGTCACAAATCAGGCTACAGGTTACAAAGCGATCAGCCGGAGTTCGTCTCTTCTTTGTCTGCGGTGCGCAAGGCAGTTGAGGCAGCGCAAAGGGCGGTTCAGGGACAGCATCAAACCATCAGCGGGCCGGTTAAGATCACATCTACGGATTCACTTTGCGAGGCAATCCTTCCGCGCATCATTTACGGGCTGCAAGCAGCACAACCGGACCTTAGATTGGAATTGTTGGCATCGAATTCGCATCTGAACCTTGCACAGATGGATGCCGAAATTTCGATCCGCCCAACTCAGGCTTTGCCCGAAGACCTGAGCGGAACCGAAGTTTGTAATCTGGCGTTTGACATGTATGGCCACAGGGAATTCGTTTCGGAGCATCGGGACAAAGGCTTGCGCGATCTGAACTGGTTGGCGCCAAGCAGTTTGTTGGCAAAATCACCGGCAGGACGCTGGGTCAAAACAAATGTGCCGCCGGCACAACGGGTGTTTCACACTGATAGTTTTCTCAGCCTGCGGAACATGGTTTCGACCGGACTGGGCCTGACAATTCTGCCCTGTTGCATTGTCCGCCCAAATGATCAGCTAGAGGTATTCCCGGGGCTCGCTACCAAGCTTGTAACGCCATTGTGGGTGGCCAATCATATCGATCTTGATGATCTGCCGCGGGTGCGAACAAGCAAGGAATACCTGATTCAGGAGATAAGGGCGGTTGCCGACGTGCTGGAGGGGCGGGAGCCGAACGTTGAAACCACGATGAGCGCGGCAGATCGCGCCTGAACCTTGCTGTTACCGGTCAACAAACCGCACCGCACCGATGTGATCAAGATTCCGGTTGCGCTGTGCGTAGTCGATACCGTACCCGACGACAAATTCATCGGGGATTTCAAATCCGGTCCAGGTGGCTTTGATGTCCACCTCCCGGCGCGAGGGTTTGTCGAGCAATGCGCAAACTTCCAGCCGTTTGGGGTGGCGGGACTTCAACAGGCCAACAACGTGTTTGAGCGTGTGGCCGGTGTCGACAATATCCTCCACCACCAGAATATCA
>JAAEUI010000070.1 GCA_024227475.1 Paracoccaceae bacterium
ACAAACTGCTGTTACTATCATTTCTACTTTTAACTCCGGCCTGGCCAGTTTGGCTTCGCCGCATGCGCGCGCAGGGGCCTGACCGTTGGGCACCCATGCGTCCCAGACGGTATTCATTTCTGCAAAGTCATTCATATCGGCTAACCAGATTATGACCTGTAACATCTGATCTGGTGACGATTCTGCTTCGGTCAGCAAAGCTTCGATGCGGGATAAGCATTCTCGAGTTTGATCAGCGATGTTGTCCTCTGCTTTGCCTACTTGCCCACAGAGATAGGCTATTCCGTTGTGCTTGACGATCTTGCTCATTCGAGCGGACGTTTGCATACGTTCAATCATGTGACTTCCTTCTCGGTGTATGATGGTTGAAAGCTGCCAGTTCGCCAAACCACACAGGTTTCAGTAGCGTGCAAAATCAGAACCTGTCTGCCCTAAATGCACTGAGGTCTTCATTTACACGTTCGCCTGCGACGAGTTGCGCGATGAGGCGCCCGGTGCGGGGTCCCGTACTCAATCCGATATGCTGATGCCCGAAGGCTAGAAAGACATTAGGATGGCCAGGCACAGTGCCGATCACCGGCAAGCTGTCAGGTAAAGAGGGACGATGCCCGAGCCACGTTTCGGCGTCTTCAAGGTTGGCGTTCGGAAACAACAACCGCCCGTGACGTTTCAACCTATCGGTCAATTTTGGGTCTGGAGGGGCGCTCATCGGTTTGAACTCGACCATTCCAGCCAAGCGAAGACCGTCAGCCATCGGCGTGGCGACATATTTGCCCGAGGTAACCATCATTGGATGATTGTGGTGAATTCCGGTGTTGTGGAACTGGACATGATAGCCCCGCTCGCTCATCAGGGGTACTTTCAGCCCAAGTTGTGCAACCAGCGTTGCCGACCACGCACCCGCTGCTATGACCAGTTTGTCAAAAGCCAGCCTCCCGGAATCGGTCTGGATAGCTCGTGCTCCTTCTTCGCCAATTTCAATCTCGTGTGCCTTGGCCAGCAAAAGATGACCACCACGGATTAAAAAAGTGTCTACGAGGCCCTTCACCAACTTTGCCGGATCCAACGCAAACCCGTGACGCGGCAGTCGGATACCGAAGTTGAAGCCTGGGGCAAGATCGGGTTCCATTTGATGTAGTTCCGCCTTGGTCAGTTCAGTCCACTCAATTCCATGATTGCGACGGATATCCCAAGCGAATTTCTCAGCCTCGAAATCGCTACGCTTGGGATAAATATAAAGGTAGTCGCGCTCGGTTACCCAAGATTCACCACCGGTGTCGCGAGACAGTGCCAGATGATCATCAATCGATCCGTTTGTTAGTTTGAACAACTCACTTGCAATTCGCTCAACCTCGGAAGCTCGTCCGTGGCGCAGATAATCGATGAACCACTTGGCATTGCGCGCAACATGAAGAAAGTCCATCGACAACGGTCCCATCGGGTCCGTTAGCATCGACGGGAATTTCTTCAAGATGCCCGGCACAGGCACCGGCACAATCGCACAGCGCGCGGTGATACCTGCGTTGCCGAACGAGGCCCCCTCGCCCGGCGGCTGCGCATCGACTATGGTCACCTCAAACCCTCTACGCTGAAGGTTGAGCGCGGTTGCTGCTCCAACGATGCCAGCACCAACCACAACCGCGTGGAGTGCCCGGTCGTTTGTTCGAGAGCGCGCTATTGTAGCCTTGGCCATCCGATCAACCCAGTTTTGCGGCGCGGCGTTTCATGACCTCAGAAATCAGGATAAAGGCCGACATGAACAACAATAGCAGTGTGGCAACCGCCGCAAGTGATGGGCTGACCCGCAACAGGGCGTCATCCCACATCTGTTTGGGCAATGTCGTCAATTCTCCGCCGGTGACGAACAAGGCAATGGTCAATTCGTCAAACGAAATGACAAAGGCAAACATGAAGGCGGCAACCATGCCCGAGCGGATTAGCGGCAGCGTCACCCGCGAGAGCGTCTGCCTGCGGTTGGCACCAAGGGTCGCGGCCGCCATGTCTAGGTTTTGGTCGTAGCCTTTCACCACCGCCAAAACGGTGATCACCACATAGGGTATCGCCAACACCGTGTGGCCCAAGACCAAACCGATAGTGGTGCCGACAAGCCCGATCTTAGCATAGAAAAAGAATAGGCCGACGGCGATGAAAATATTTGGGATGATGATCGGTGACACCAAAAAGGCGAACACCGCACCTTTACCGGAAAACGAGCTTCGCGCCAGCATGAATGCCGCAGGCACGCCTAGCAGCATTCCCAGAGAACTGGCCAGAATCGCAACTGTGAACGAGCGAACCGCTGCGTTGATCCATACCGGTGTCTCAACGAGCGCTTGATACCACTGCAGAGAGAATCCTTTCGGTGGCCAGCTCAGAAATCCGGCCTCGGTGAAGGAAACCGGGATGACAAACAGCGCCGGCAACGCCAAGAATCCCATCATCAACAGTCCCACAGTCCAGATCGCGATACGCCCGCTGCCTTTGCGGCGTTTGTCGGCGCGGCGCGGCACGATCATGTCAAAGGCAACGCCGATCCATTCAAAGAGCGTACCCAGAGCGCGTGTAATCAGCCCACCCACCTGGGCGCCGACATATCCGATCGGGTTTTGCTTCAGGCTACCCGCTTGTTTTGCTTCACCGCCGGAAAGCGTCGATAAGCCCAAAAGCTTGTCATAGACAAAAAAGATAATCAGCACCGCGACCATCAACAAGACGCCAATGGCACCGGCAAAGCCCCAGTTCAGGATCTCTTTGATCTGGAAGATGATGGTCTGCACGATCATCGTGTCGCGTGCACCGCCCAAGAGCGCCGGGGTGATAAAAAAGCCAAGCGAGGTGATGAACACCAGCATCCCGCCGGCGGCAATACCCGGAACCGACAAGGGGAAATAGATCCGCCAGAAGGTCTGACCGCCGCGCGCGCCCATGGTCGAGCCGGCCTTGGACAGGTTTTTGTCGATCCCCTCCATCACTGACAGCATGGTCAGCACCGCCAGCGGCATCAGCGCGTGGCTCATGCCGATCATCACGCCGGTAAAGTTGAAGATCATCTTGATCGGCTGGTCGATCATTCCGATGTCCATCAGGAAATTGTTGATCGCTCCCTTGCGCCCCAACAGCACGATCCAGGCGAAAGTGCGCACCAAAAAGCTGGTCCAGAATGGCATCAGTACCAGAATGGTCAGCCGCGCCCGGGTGGTTTTGGCCACCGTGGCCAGCAGATAAGCAATCGGATAACCGCCAAGTATGCAGAACGCCGTGGTCCAGCCGGCGGTTTTCAGGGTGATCCCCAGCACTTTCATATATACCGGCTTGTCCCAGAGACGATAGTAATGCTGCAGCGACAACTCTCCGTCGGGATTCAGGAAACTGAGCCCCAGCAGCAATGAAACCGGCAGGACAAAAAACACCCCAAGAAACAGGAATGCCGGAAGTATCCGCCCGTAACGCTTAAGTGACCGGTTCAATAGAGAAGGCGCGCGCGAGACGTGTGTTTCTGCAATGCTCATAGCTCGCTCTCCAACTCGGCATGTGCGAGGACGACACCAGCGTGTTGCTCCCAGCCGAGCCTGATCTCGGCACCAGGACTCAGCCGTTCGGTCGCGTTGCGCGTCAGTTGCGTCAACCGCATCGTGGCCCCGCTCTGCAATTGGACGAATAGTTTGGTGGCGCCACCGCCTACGATAACTTCGCGCAGCGTGCCGGTGATTTCATTGACACGATTCTCGCCCACGCCAAGCACTTCAACCGCTTCCGGCCGGGTCATCAGCTTGACCTTTTCACCAGCACCCAGGTTGGGGTTGGGAAGCGCTCGGATGGTGGAGGTAGCGCCGATCTCAACCGATGTGCATTTCTCATCAGTTTCCCGCACGATCCCATCGACCAGATTGGATTCGCCCAGGAAATCCGCGGCAAAAACCGTTTCGGGGCGGAAATAAAGATCTTCCGGCGTGCCGATTTGTTCAATCCCGGCGTTGTTCATCAGGCAGATGCGGTCGGACATGACCATTGCCTCTTCCTGATCGTGGGTGACATACAAGATAGTCACGCCAAGCTGTTCGTGCAGATGTTTGATCTCAAGTTGCAGATGATCGCGCAGCTTTTTGTCGAGCGCGCCCAGCGGTTCATCCATCAGAATGATCGACGGCTCATAGACAAATGAACGCGCCAGGGCGATACGTTGTTGCTGACCACCAGAAAGTTCGCGCGGATAGCGATCCGTGACATGGCCCAGTTTGACCATGTCGAGCACCCGCATCACCGCCTTTTCGCG
>JAAEUI010000071.1 GCA_024227475.1 Paracoccaceae bacterium
GCATGATGCCGCCGAAGATGTTGACCAGAATGCCTTTGACCTTGGGGTCGGATGTGATGATCTTGAACGCCTCGGTGACCTTTTCCTTGGTCGCCCCGCCGCCCACGTCGAGGAAGTTGGCGGGCTCGGAGCCGTAAAGCTTGATGATATCCATGGTGGCCATGGCCAGACCGGCGCCGTTGACCATGCAGCCGATTTCGCCATCAAGCGCGATGTAGTTGAGGTCGAATTTGCTGGCGGCGAGTTCTTTCTCGTCCTCTTCAGTCTCGTCGCGCAGCGCCATGATGTCGGGCTGGCGGTAGAGCGCGTTTGAATCAAACCCCATCTTGGCGTCGAGGCATTTGAGGTCACCTGCGTCGGTGACGATCAGCGGGTTGATTTCCAGCATCTCCATGTCGCGTTCAATGAACATCCGGTAGAGCAATGAGATCAGCTTGACGCATTGTTTGACCTGCTTGCCTTCGAGCCCCAGCGCGAAAGCAACCCGGCGCCCGTGAAAGCCGGAAAGGCCGGTGGCCGGGTCAACGGTGAAGGTCAGGATTTTTTCCGGCGTGTTGGCGGCGACTTCTTCGATGTCCATGCCGCCTTCGGTGGAGGCAACGAAAGAGACGCGGCTCGAATTTCTGTCGACCAGCAGGGCGAGGTAGAGTTCACGCTCGATGCCTGCGCCGTCTTCGATGTAGATGCGGTTGACGGTCTTGCCGACCGGGCCGGTCTGATGTGTCACCAGCGTGCGACCGAGCATTTTCTGAGCCTCGTCGGCGGCTTCCTGCACCGATTTTGTCAGCCGAACGCCCCCGGCTTCTCCGGCTGCGGCTTCCTTGAAGGAACCCTTGCCGCGGCCACCGGCGTGAATTTGGGCTTTGACAACCCAGAGCGGGCCGTCGAGTTCACCAGCAGCGGTTTTGGCGTCTTCCGCCTTCAGCACGGCGCGGCCATCGGATACCGGAGCACCATATTCATTGAGAAGTTGCTTGGCCTGGTATTCATGGATGTTCATTTGGGGCTCCAGAAAGATCAGTTAATATCCCGAATCACATGCCACTTATTGATCTGGCATAGAAGCGAAAAAGGCTGACAGCACGCGAATCAGGGCGAATTTGTTGGTTTTGTGATCACACAAAAAATATCTGTGATCACATTTCAAATCGCCCTGCAACTACACCTCAGCGCAGCGGGGCCCGGATTGCTGATCACACCATCGTTTTTTGGGCGCGGAACGGCCCAAATTCCAAACTCGGCTTTTGCAAACGCACCCGGTGCACAGTAGGGTTGCCCCATCATTGTGCTTTCAGGACCAAAGTAAATGTCATTTTCCCCACTGAAAGAACTTCGCCTTCCGCGTCCTCGTGTGCTTGTGGTTCTCGGAATTATCGCGCTGGTGTTCGCGTTTTCCGTGCGCAGCGTCGAGCGAACCGGCGACCGGCTGCAGATTGCTTTGCCCCTGCTGGGGCTGGGCTGCGCAATGATGGACGGCAAGGCCATTCAATACACCGGGCGGTTTCTTTTGATGGAAACGATTCTGAAAAGCAGCAAATACGGTCTTGGTGATGCGGCGATAAACCAGCGCCCGAACGGTGGTGACAAGGGCTTTCCCTCCGGGCATACGACGGCTGCGGTATTTGGTGCAACAGCGTTGGTAAACGGGTGCCTGAAAGAAAGCAGAGCGGCCCAGGGGCTGGTGATTATGACAGCCGGATTTGTTGGTGGCAGCCGTATTGAAGCCGGGGCGCACACGCTGTGGCAAGTGGTTGCCGGGGCCCTTTTGGGCTGGCTTACACAATTTCTTGCATTGCGAAGCTTTGACCGCGGGTTTAGGGCTGTGGTAAGCTTTTTTCGTCGAAAACTTGCGGAGTTAGCCCTAGTGGACAGAATTCGGAAGGCATCAATGGCGATTGCGAAGACCGAAGATGGCAGCCCGAGCCGCAGTCGTCTGGGACTGCTGGTTGCCGGTTTTGTTGTGTTGGCCGCCGCGCTGGTGGCTGCAACAACCGCACGAAGCGAGGTTGAACTGGCGTTCTACTCGGGCGTGCAGACAGCGCCACACAGCACAGTTTCGGGAACCGATCCGCTGGGTGCCGGCGCCTTCAGCTTTGGCGCCGGATGGGATGGCAGATCCTTTGAGTTACCGCCTTATTATGGTTTGCGCGCGATCTGGTGGCGCGATGAAAACCTCGGGTTCAGCGTCGATTTCGCTCACTCAAAAGTCTATGCGGACGGAGCCACGCTGGCCGCGTCCGGTTTTCCGGTGCTTGAGTTCACCGATGGTCTGAACGTTCTGATTTTCGGCGTAAACTACCGCTGGCCGGAGCAATGGGGCCGGTTCACGCCTTATGTCAGCGGTGGCCTGGGCGTGGCGATCCCCCATGTTGAGGTACAGACGACCGCAGCGGCGCCGACGACCCTGAACTTTCAGCTTGCCGGTCCGTCAGCGGCGATTTCAGCCGGGGTTTCCTATTCCCTGAACGAGCGCTGGGCGTTGTTTGGCGAATACCGTGGCACCTATTCCAAGATCAGCGCGGATCTGACTGGCGGCGGTACGCTGAAAACCGACATCATCACCAATTCACTTAATCTTGGTGTGAGCTTCAAGTTCTGAGCTTCTTGGTTGAGGCGAAGAATTATTCGACACCTCGCAACCAAGTTGGGCAGCGTCCGAAATTCGACGCCTCCCGGCGCCCTGATCGTGTCGGGGAAAGGGTGCCCGTGGGAAAAATGTCTGGACAATAACAGGCAAAGGTGGAGACATGATTCAAAGGACCGATAACACTGGGAGAAAATTGAAATGAGACAAATCCTGACCGTAGTCTGCGCAGCGATTGTGGCCACGTCCGCGACTGCCGGGAATGAATGTGCCACTGGAAAAACCTTGACGGAAGGTGTCCTGACGATCGCGACCGGCAACCCCGCCTACTACCCTTGGGTCATGGATGACGCGCCTGAAAGCAAGCAAGGTTTCGAGGCTGCCGTGGCCTATGCGATTGCCAATGAAATGGGGTTTGGAGACGATGCTGTGACCTGGGTGCGCACCTCCTTTGACGAAGCGATCCAGCCTGGCGCCAAGAGCTTTGACTTTAACTTGCAGCAGTACTCGATCACCAACGAACGCGAAGCGATGGTAGACTTTTCGCTGCCTTACTACTCTTCTCCGATGGCCATTCTCACGACGCAGAGTGTTGCGGATAAAGTCGGCGCGCCTGCGCCGGACGCCCTGAAAGAGCTTGTCTGGGGTGCAATGGCCGGGACGACAGGCGCGACCATGATTGATGACGTTGTGGCCCCTGCAAAGTCTACATTGCTGTATAGCGACAACGCCGATGTGACTGCTGCTATCCAGGCTGGCCAGATTGATGCTGCACTTTTCGATCTTCCCACTGCGCTTTACCTGTCTGCGGTTGTCGTGGAAAACGGCGCGCTTCTGGGGCAGTATCCCGCGGATCGTTCCACCAACCCGGACCAGTTCGGCTTGCTGATGGAAGAGGGCAACGCAATCAAGGCTTGCGTCAACGAGGCGATCGAGGCGCTGAGTGCTTCGGGCAAGCTGGCTGAATTGGAAGCCGAGTGGCTGCAATCCGCGACAGGGGTGCCGGTCATCAAATGAACCGGGACATGCGATAGCGATGTCAGAAGTGATTGAAGCGGTCGCTTCACCGGGCAGGCGGGCGGTTTATGAAGCACGGTTGCGCAAGCGGTCGATGCGGATTGCCGCATTGTCCACCATGGCGGTTGTTGTCGCTATCGTTGTCCTTGTACCCCTTGCGCCGGGATGGGAGGCGGTCAAACGGAGCTTTTTCAATGGCGGCGTCTTCACAAAAACCTTTCCCGGGTTGCTCAACGCCTTTCTTCTCGACATCGCGATTTTTGCCTGGTCATTACCTCTGATCGCCATTGTCGGGCTTCTGGTGGCGGTTTGTCGTGATATTCAGCGGCCCGCGTTCTATCCGCTGCGCCTTTTCGCCACGATCTACACCGATGTGTTTCGCGGGCTGCCCGTGATCCTCGTGATCTATCTGGTGGGATTTGGCGTGCCGGGGTTGGGAATGCCGCGCCCGTGGAACTCGCCCTATATCTGGGGATCGCTGGCGCTTATCCTTGTGTACGCCGCTTATGTGGCCGAAGTGATCCGTTCAGGCATCGAATCGATCCATAAAAGCCAGCGTTCTGCCGCGCTGTCGCTGGGGCTGTCGCCATCCGATACGATGCGTTACGTGATTCTGCCACAGGCGCTCCGCAACGTGGTGCCCGCGAACATGAACCTGGTGGTGGCCCTGCAGAAAGACGTGGCGTTGTTGTCGTTCGTGGGACCGGTCGAGATCTTCCGGCAGGCTGGCGTCTACAAATCGCTTTTTGCCAATTTCACACCTTATGTCGGGGCCGCGCTGATTTTCCTGGTGATCACGATCCCGGCAACCCGCTACGCGGATTTCCTTACTCACAAACGTCGACGGCTGGAGCAATGACCAGCTTGCTGCGCCTGACCAATGTGCGAAAATCTTTTGGTACTCACCATGTGCTCCAGGGGATCGATCTGGACGTGTCAAAGGGCGAAATGGTGTGCCTCATCGGTGCCTCCGGATCGGGCAAATCGACCCTGCTCCGTACAATCAACCTGCTTGAGCCGATTGATGACGGTGAGATCATCCTGGACGGGGTCGACATCTCTGAACCGGGTCTGAACCCGCAGCCAGTGCGCCAGAAGATCGGCCTTGTTTTTCAGTCCTTCAACCTCTTCCCGCACATGAGTGCGGCCGACAACGTGATGCTTGCGCCCAGCCGTGTGAAAGGGCTTAGGAAGACCGAACTCGAAGCGCCGGTATCGGCTCTGTTTGAACGGTTTGGCCTTGCAGATCGCATAGGCCACTTCCCCGACCAATTGTCCGGCGGGCAACAACAGCGGGTCGCGATTATCAGGGCCTTGGCGATGCAGCCCGAGATCCTGCTTTTTGACGAGATCACCTCTGCCCTCGATCCAGAATTGGTCGCAGAAGTCCTTGACGTGCTGCGCGCCCTGCGAGGAGAGGGGATGACCATGATTTTGGCCACTCACGAAATGGGTTTCGCCCGAGAGCTGGCTGACAAGGTGTGCTTCCTCGATCGCGGTCGAATCCTCGAGGCCGGGCCGCCCGCGGAATTGTTCGATGCTCCTAAAAAGGAACGCACCCGTCAGTTCTTGTCGCAGGTGCTTTGAAAAGCAGTGACACCAGATGCTTAGGCCGGCGCTTCAAGTTCAATCTGGGTCAGATTAAACGTGAAAGGCTGTAGAGCGCTATGCTTCCAATCTGAAACAGATTATGGGTCTGTGACCTTGTAGATTTTGGGGAGCAAGTTCCGGGTTAAACCGTCCGCAGCGGCTGAACTCGCACCCGCAAAGCGGACCACAACAGTTCGCGATTATGCTCCACCGATTAAAAAACCCGCCTTTTGGGGCGGGCTTTTCTTTCGCGAGTATTTAGTTTGGCTCAGCCCAGCGAACCATCAATTTCCTTGCAGGCCGCCACCAGGCCCTTAACCGCGTCGACCGATTTGTCGAACATGGCTTTTTCGTCTTTGTCCATGTCGATCTCGACCACTTTTTCGATCCCACCGGCGCCGATCACAGTTGGCACTCCGACGTAAAGCCCCTCCAGACCATAAGCCCCGTCAACATTGGCCGCGCAGGGCAGAACCCGTTTCTGGTCCTTCAGATAGGCTTCGGCCATTTCGATTCCCGAGGCAGCCGGGGCATAAAACGCGGAGCCGGTTTTCAGCAGGCCGACAATTTCAGCGCCACCGTCGCGGGTGCGCTGTACGATTGCGTCGAGTTTTTCCTGCGTGGTCCAGCCCATGTTCACCAGATCGGGCAGGGGAATGCCGGCAACGGTCGAATAACGGACCAGCGGCACCATGGTGTCGCCATGGCCGCCCAGAACGAAGGCGGTAACGTCCTTGACTGAAACCTTGAATTCATCGGCCAGGAAGTGGCGGAAACGGGCACTGTCCAGAATGCCAGCCATGCCGCAGACTTTTTCAGTTGGCAGGCCTGAGAATTCGCGCAGTGCCCAGACCATCGCATCAAGCGGGTTGGTAATGCAGATGACAAATGCGTCGGGTGCATTCTTGGCAATGCCCTCGCCAACGGCCTTCATGACTTTAAGGTTGATCCCAAGCAGGTCATCCCGGCTCATGCCCGGCTTGCGGGCGACACCGGCGGTCACGATACAGACGTCCGCACCGGCAATATCCGCATAGTCATTGGTACCGCTCACGGCGGCGTCAAAACCGTCAACCGGAGCGGATTCGGCGATATCGAGCGCTTTGCCCTGGGGAATGCCCTCAGCAATGTCGCACAGAACGACATCACCCAGTTCTTTCAGTGCTGCCAAATGCGCCAGCGTGCCACCAATTTGCCCCGCACCGATCAGTGCGATCTTTGCTCTAGCCATATTCTCAATCTCCGATTGCGATGAAACTCGGGGGTGTGCTAGCGCCAAAGCCCGGCAAGAGCAAGGATGAAGGCGGCCTGAAAGATTGTCGCAATGGCGATCAGGTTATTAAGGTGTTGATTTAAAGGGAATCCCGAAATTGGCGCAAAGTGGATTGCGACCTTTCGCGACATTCCTGATGTCAGATTTTCCGCTGAAAAATGTAGATTGTATGCAATTGCACACAATCGAATCGGATGGATTGGAAGAGATTTGCGATCCGGATTTGATATCGGGCCCCGGCGGAAACCAACCGGGGCCGAAAAAAATCAGGCCTTGTCACCGGGGGTGGTTGCGGGGGCGTCGTCGGATTCAAAGGCGCTGCCCGCAGCCACCAAACAGGTCATACCATTGGGCAGGGTGATAACGATCGTCCAGGTGCCGCTTTCGCTGGAAGCAAAAACCTCAACCACGCCGTTGTTCTGGGCCAGCCCGACGCTTTGCCGGGTTTCTCCATAACGGTCCTGCAACCGTTCGACGACCTGGGTACGCTGGGCGCAGTTGGCTGCCTGAGAATGGGCAGCTTGATGCGCGAGGATGACCCCCACGAACCCAAGGGAAAGCGCAAAGAGGAACTTTTGCATCGGTATTCTCCGTTTTCGGGACCCAAAATGCTGGCCTGATCGCAATGATCCGCACAGTTGATCCGAAATTACTTTGCTCACAGGCCTGCTCTCCGAATTTGACAGGGCGGCCAACCAGCCGGCCCCCCATTCCTGTGAAGGGGCGACACCGAGCATGTTAGAAAACACCCAAAAAGATATTAACGGAGCGTTCGCAGAGGCAACTGGACAGGGTTTGAGACAGGCGCGCAGCGTCGGGCAAACAGCAGGGTCATCGCGTCGGTTGCGCTTTTCCGTATTCTGTGGTTGATCTGGCCCCGCACAAAACTGAGCTAACACTGCCGGAGACCAAATGGACTATCAAAACCGCCCTTTCCGATCACTTCTCTATATTCCCGGCTCCAATGTCAGAGCTTTGGAAAAGGCGCAGACGCTGCCCTGTGATGGCGTCATCTTTGATCTGGAAGACGCAGTTGCGATCGAGAAAAAGACGGAGGCGCGCCAGCAGGTGGCGCGATTTCTGCGCGAGGGCGACTATGGCAAGCGCTCGTTGATGGTTCGCACCAATGGGTTTGGCACCGGCTGGGCGCGGGACGATCTGGAGGTGATTTGCGATTGCGGCCCGGAAGCTGTTTTGCTGCCAAAAGTGAATTCGGCCGCGGATGTAAAGAAACTGGAAACCATTCTGGACGAGCATCCCAAATGCCAGAACACATCGATCTGGGCGATGATGGAAAGCCCGCTCAGTGTGCTGAATGCGAAGGAAATTGCGGCGTCATCCCCGCGAATGAAGGGAATGGTTCTGGGTTCAAACGACCTGATCAAAGACCTGTTCGCCAAACACACCCAGGACCGGGAGGCGCTGATCTCAAGCATGGGTATCTGCCTGCTGGCGGCGCGGGCCTATGGGCTGGTTTGTATTGACGGGGTGCACAACGCATTTCGCGAGCAGGACGGATTGCGGATTTCCTGTATGCAGGGGCGCAATATGGGCTTTGACGGCAAATCCCTGATCCATCCGGATCAGGTTTATGTGGCGAATGACATTTACCGGCCATCCAAGGGCGAGATAGATCTGGCCAGGCGGCAGATGGCCGCCTTTGAAGAGGCCAAGGCAGCGGGCAGCGGCATTGCAGTGCTGGACGGGCAGATTATCGAGAACCTGCATATTGTTTCTGCCGGAAATCTGCTGACCAAAGCTGCGGCGATAGCCAAAACAGAGGCGTGAACGGAAAGGAAAGCATATGAAGTTGCTGGCGATTGGCCTGGTATTCTGGGTGCTGCTGCATTTTTTCAAGCGGCTGGCACCAGGTTTAAGAGCCTCGATGCAAGCTAAACTGGGCGAAGGCCCTGCAAAGGGGGTGATGTCGCTGCTGATCATCGGGTCTTTTGTGTTGATGGTGTTGGGCTATCGTGCCGCACCGTTTGAGCCGGTTTACACGCCCATTGCTGGTATGGGGCATCTGAACAACCTGTTGATGGTTATTGCGGTTGTTCTGATGGGGGCCGGTTCCTCCAAAGGGCGGATGCGCAGCATGCTGCGCCATCCCATGCTGACAGGTGCAATCGTCTGGGCGGCAGCGCATTTGTTGGTGAACGGAGATCAGGCTTCGATTCTGCTGTTTGGTGGGGTGGCCCTGTGGGCCGTTGCCGAGATTGGTATCATCAGTTTTGCGGAAGGCCCGTGGCAGCGCCCTGAACCGGGCCCGGTTTCCGGTGACGTTCGCTTGCTGGTCATTTCCGCGGTTCTGTTTGTGGTCGTCGTTGCGGTGCATTTCTGGCTGGGCTACAGCCCGTTTCTCGGGAGCTACGGATGATCGCCTATAGTTTTATCAGCGACGATGACTCGACGATCTTCTGCCATCGGGTCACCAAAGCACTGTCTAACGGGTGGTCGCTGCACGGGTCTCCGACTTATGCATTTGATGCGGCCAACGGCGTCATGCGCTGTGGTCAGGCCGTGACCAAAGAAGTTGAAGGCGAATATTCTGCCGATTTGAAGCTGGGGCAATTATGAACACGCTAAAGACCAATCCGGGCCGGTTTTTCGAGGATTATACTGTCGGCGAAACCCTGATTCACGCAGTGCCGCGCACTGTATCAGGTGGCGAGCGCGCACTCTATCATGCGCTTTATCCGGCGCGTCACGCGCTGTATTCGTCGGATGAGTTTGCCCGGTCCTGCGGGCTGGATGGCGCGCCCTTGGATGACATTGCCGGATTCCACGTTGTGTTTGGCAAAACCGTGCCCGATGTGTCGCTGAACGCACTGGCAAACCTGGGCTATGCGGAGGGGCGGTTTCTGAAGCCGATCTATGCCGGAGATACCTTGAAGACCACTTCGGAAGTTATTGGTCTTAAAGAGAATTCAAGCAAAAAAAGTGGTGTTCTCTGGGTCCATTCCAAAGGCGTGAATCAGCGCGGTGAAGTTGTCATTGACTACAAACGCTGGGTGATGGTGCGCAAACGGGATTTCGCTTCGGCCGCGCCGGAAACGGTAATACCGGAGCTGCAAAACGTCATTCCGGTGGCGGATCTGGTGGTGCCGAAAGGGCTTGATTTCACCAATTATGATTTCGATCTTGCCGGTGAACCGCATCGCTGGGGCGACTATGCGCTGGGCGAGAAAATCGACCATGTGGACGGTGTGACCGTCGAAGAGGCCGAACACATGATGGCCACGCGTTTGTGGCAGAACACCGCCAAGGTGCATTTTGATGTGTCGGCTCGGCCTGACGGGCGGCGGCTGATCTATGGCGGGCATGTGATTTCCATGGCGCGGACCTTGTCGTTCAACGGGCTGGCCAACGCCCAGATTGTTGCCGGGATCAACGCCGGGGCCCACGCCAACCCGTGTTTCGCCGGGGACACAGTGCGCGCCTGGAGCGAAGTGCTGGACAAGGCCGAGGTGGATGCGCCGCGCGTCGGGGCCCTGCGGCTGCGGCTGGTGGCGGTGAAGGGGGACGTGTCGGCGTTTCCGCTCAGGGGCGAGGACGGGAAGTACCTGCCGGAGGTGTTGCTTGATCTGGATTATTGGGTTTTGATGCCGGTGTAGCAATCCGGGATCAGCACTCCGAAGTTGTCTTACCCGACAGCATCACCCGATTTGTTCGGGTGATCATCCGTCGCAGCTAGATCACCCGGACGAGCCGGGTGATGCCGTTCGAACCGGCGTTTGCGACAATTAATCGCTGCTCTGCGGCATAAAACCCGCGCCACCCCCTGTGCCTCCCTTAAAAACTGCGATATGCACAGGATTGCATGACATCGCAACAAAGGGACATCCATGGCTGACGTTAACCGGGGCAACCGCCCGCTTTCGCCGCATCTCGACATCTATCGTCGGGAAATCAACATGATGACCTCGATCCTGAACAGGATTACCGGGGTTGGCATGGGGCTGGCGGCGTTTCTGATTGTCTGGTGGTTGCTGGCCGCATCGTCCGGGCCGGAGTATTTCAGTTTCGTTGATGGGTTGCTGACCAGCTGGATCGGCCTTCTGATTCTGGCCGGGTCGCTCTGGGCGCTGTGGTTTCATTTCCTTGGCGGATTACGCCATCTGTGGATGGATTTTGGCTACGGTTATGAAATCGACATGGTCAACAAATCCGGCTGGGTGATGGTGATCGGCAGTCTGGTGCTGACAGTCCTGTCCCTGCTGGTTCTGGTTTGAGGGGGTGTCGGGTATGAGCTACAAAACAGACATGGGCCGCGTCATTGGCCTCGGGTCCGCCAAAGAAGGAGTTCACGAATGGTGGATCGGGCGGATGACCTCGGTCGCGCTTATTCCGCTGACGCTGATTTTTCTGTGCCGGGTTGCCTCTTTGATCGGGGCGGAACATGCAGAAGTTGTCACTGCGTTTCAAAGCCCACTTACTGCGATTTCCACCATCCTGTTCCTGCTGGTGGCCTTTCGCCATCTGGCGGATGGACTGAAAGAAGTCATCGTTGATTATGTCCACACCAAAGGCATGCTGATTGTGCTGTTGGTTGGCACCCGTCTGGGCTGTTACGCCCTTGGATTTGCAGGCGCATTTGCTGTCGCCAAAATCGCTTTCAGCGCCTGATCGGAGAATTTGAATGTCCGCTTACGAATATATTGATCATACCTATGATGTTGTCATTGTCGGCGCTGGCGGGGCAGGGCTGCGCGCCACGCTCGGGATGGCGGAACAGGGTCTGAAAACCGCC
>JAAEUI010000072.1 GCA_024227475.1 Paracoccaceae bacterium
ACTGCGATTCCCGACAAAACGGACCGGGTCTATCGGTTCGCGAGTTGGACCGGCTGTGACCAACACCCTCACACCATCAAACGGACCGGCCGCGAGTAAACCGGTGACCCTGTGCAACAACTGTTCGGGCTCCAGCATACGCCCCGGTCCGACATCGCCACAGGCCTGATCTCCCTCAGCCGGACCCCATATCAGCACGCCACGCTGCGTCAGCATTGCAGCATTATCCTGTGTAGCCGGGTGACGCCACATAGCCTGATTCATTGCCGGCGCCAAGGCCAGGGGTGCACCTGCAGCAAGGCAGAGAGTCGCCAGCAAATCATCAGCCATGCCTGCTGCCGCCCTGGCCATAAAGTCGGCGCTGGCCGGCGCCACCAGCAGAAGATCGGCCCAGCGCGCCAATTCGATATGGCCCATCGCCGCCTCATGCCTCTCATCGAATAACTCAAGCCGTACTGGATGGCCGGAGAGCGCCTGAAAGGTCAGCGGCGAAATAAACTCCACTGCGGCTCGGGTCATCACTACCTGCACATCTGCCTCTGCCTTTCTCAATAGGCGCAGCAGTTCAGCTGCCTTATAGGCAGCTATACCGCCGGTTATTCCGAGCAATACACGTTTTTCAATCAGAATTGACATCTACCTGCTATTGATCATTTTAAAAAACAAAAACTTAACTGTATCAATTGGTTACACCTCATATAGCCTGTGAACTGTTTAATGTGCATGTTACACGTTGCTTGATTTTACAAGCTCATCCGTTCTATGGGGATACAATTCTAAAACGATCGAATGTGATGATGACAGACAAATTACACCCGGTTATGAGAAAATAAGAAGCATATCCTAGGATGCTGTCTAAGAATAGAGAACCGACTGCGGAAAAGCCCTTTTGGTCGGATTTTCCGATTATTCTCGTCAAATAGTCAACACTATACGCCTCAAATTATCAGAAAATCTGACTCAAGAGGGCTTTCCCTCACTACGGTTTCTATGCTCTGACATATTTCTGGTTTAATGACTATCACTAAAGTAAAAAATGGGGGGATGCCATAGCCATTACTGACTGGCCCGCGGATGATCGTCCGCGTGAAAAACTGTTGCAGCGCGGTCCGGCTGCGCTTACTGATGCCGAACTTTTGGCAATCTTCCTACGCACCGGTGTGAAGGGTAAAAGCGCGGTGGATCTGGCGCGGGAACTACTATGCGAACATGATGGACTGCGCAAACTGCTGGGTGCCGATCAACGCCGTTTCTGCCAGAGCTCTGGTTTGGGGCCGGCTAAATACGCCCAGCTGCAGGCAGTACTCGAAATGAGCCGGCGTTATCTCCGGCAATGTATGGACCGTAATGCTGCCCTCACCAATCCGGCCGATACCCGCGACGATCTCATAACCCATCTGGCCGGTCACCCCAATGAGGTGTTTGCCTGCCTTTTTCTGGACAACCGGCACCGTGTCATCGAATACGAGGAGCTATTTCATGGGACTATCGATGGCGCCAGTGTCCACCC
>JAAEUI010000073.1 GCA_024227475.1 Paracoccaceae bacterium
CATGTCATGTACATAGGTTGCGCTTTCCACAAATTGGTTTCATGCCTCCGTCTTCTGGACGGAAATAGAAAACCAAATGTGCGCCAGAGGCGCTCCATTAAGAAAAGGCAGTTTCAACTGCCTCTGTTGATCCCACCAGCTTTAAAGCATCCCGCCTTTAACTTGAGACATATCCTGCGGCCTTAAAGTAGTTCCAGCACTCTTCGGGTGCGTATAGATCGCAAATCTCTGCGATTGCCGCGAACATGTCGGTAAAGCTGCGTGCCCCAATGCGGCGCAGGTGGGCTTTGAGTTTGGAGAAGGCCAATTCAATCGGGTTGAGGTCCGGGCTGTAGGGCGGCAAGAATAGGAACCAGCATCCGGCTTTGCGTATGGCCTTGGCTGCCTGAGCGTTTCTGTGAGTGGCGAGGTTGTCAAGAATGACGACTGTTCCGGGGGTGAGTTCAGGCACCAACACCTTTTCGACGTAGGCCGAGAATGCCGGGCCGTCCATTGCTCCTTTGATCACCCAAGGTGCGATCATAGAATCCGGCGCTAGCCCGGCAATGAAGGTTTGCGTACCCCAAGCCCCGAACGGCGCATCCATCACCAGCCGGTCCCCGCACGGTGCCCATCCCCGCTGCCGCGTCAGGTTCGTCTTCACCGAAGTTTCGTCAATGAACACAAGCCGTTCTGGAACTGCACGCATCGCAGGCATGCGCCGTTGTTCCCAATCAACGCGCCGTTTCCTTACCCGCGCACGCAGGCGTTCGGTGGCGACCAGTGTCTTTTTTTGTACGTGTACCCAAGCTTGCGGAGGAACTTGCCGATGGAATTGGGATGCGCCCGCTCTCCAGTTGCCTCAAACAGAGCCGCACCCAGCTCGGGCAT
Source organism: Paracoccaceae bacterium (assembly GCA_024227475.1). GTDB lineage: Bacteria > Pseudomonadota > Alphaproteobacteria > Rhodobacterales > Rhodobacteraceae > Amylibacter. Next base: position 871 of record JAAEUI010000073.1, read on the forward strand.
CGTGATATCCGCATCCTGGGCAAGGATCTCAGCAAAGAAGGCACGATGCGGATCGAGCTTCCCCTTGCCCTTCGGTCGGCCCTGCGGTGCAGCCCGCGCTTGACCAGTGCGACGGATCGCAACAGACCACCGTGCCCCTGTCGCGGGCGAAAGCCGTAGCCGCAACGCCGCTGCCCTCCCGCTAAACCCTTCTTCAATATATTGCTGAAACCGACCTCGAAGCTCATTCGGTAAAGGTGCTGACATGATCCATCCTCCTGATAAGGGTGAATCACAAAATCGCACGAATGGGAATCCCCAATGATTCAGGTTTTTGGCGGGACGCTTTAGGCCGTGTGTGTTTGCAGGTTGAGGAATTCAGGCAGGGACCCTGACGTCGTGTTTTTCG
>JAAEUI010000074.1 GCA_024227475.1 Paracoccaceae bacterium
CACCTTCGCAAGCACATCATCATCCCCAATCCGACGCGCCGTTTCCTGTAAGAAAATATCCATGCGTTCATCCTGAAAACCTTGATCCAGGATACAAAATCAATCTCCTAAAAGGAATCCTGTATTATGCAGAGGTCTTTTTGGAAAGCGGAGGTACGTTATCGCTTTAATACTGTGTGAAGAAATAGTAATGTGTGGGCATGAGTGTGAACAAGAAATCGACTCCAAATCAAGATCACTCAGACCAATTGCCCCCAACAGCTTTGCAGCGGCAATGGCGAGCATTGCGCAAGTCCGTCGCCACCAAGAATCCCCATCTGTGGAGCATCCTGAGAGCAAACAGGCATTTTTTGCATGAAATCAGGCAGGATCTCAGCAACCAAGGTATAGGTCAAGTGCTCGGCTCATTTGGAAATTTTGTTCCGAACGCGGCAGAGTTACTGCCAAAGAAGAGATCACCATACATCTGGGTCGATTTGGGCGAATTTGGCGAGTTGACGTCTTTCGACTCAGAGGCGTGTTTTCAGGACCACGGCGTTGGACTGCTGCGAACGATTATGCACAAGGAAGGACTCATTTCAGATCTAGTTTCATTGAGAACCACAAATTCGTGGGATACGATCCGAAAACAGCTCAAAAACCGAAAAATACTGATCTTGAATGTCCGCAGCTACCATGTGGAACCTGCCAGAGAAGCCGCGCGGATTTTTAAAGAGTTGAACCCTGATGGCGTGGTTGTAACGGGTGGCATGCACGCCACCGTAAGCCCAACCGAAATGCAAGAAATCAAAGAATTCGACAAGATATGTATCGGCCCCGGTGAAAATGTAATTGTTGATCTGGTCAGTAACCCAGACAGTTTTCCAAGGGTCTTTCCCGGCAAAGGTGCAGCGTCTATGGCCGACTGGCCGTGGATTGACAGGACATTGTGGCCAAAACCGGTTGGACTTTTGAAATATAAGATGAACTGGCCGCTCGAACCTGGGTTGAGATGGGGTCCAAGGCCGGTGGCCACAGTACTGACCAGCCGTGTCTGCCCTTGGCAATGCAGTTTTTGTAATGAGATGTCTTACATTAAAAATATGGGGCGCCGCCCTGTGGATGATGTCATTGATGAGCTCAATGATTTGGACGACAAATGGGGTGTTGGATCAGTTGTTATTCACGATTCAATGTTCTTTCAAAAACCGAACTGGCTGAAGGAATGGCTTGAAAAGTATCCTAAAAGGGCCAACAAGACCTGGCCATACTGGGCTGCAGCACGCTCTGACACTGTACGCGAGTGGCCTGAACTGTTTGAGCGTCTTGTGAGAGAGACAAATTGGAATTCAGTTTCGATCGGTTTTGAAGCAGGCAGCGACCGCGCACTGCGCATCTTGAACAAGCAAGTCACCGAAGAGGATAACGCTTTTACAATAGATTTGGTAAATCGGATAGGAGACGATATGGAACGGGAAGGGCTGAAACCCGTCTCGTTTTGGTCAAATATTATGCTTGGTATCCCGGGGGAAAGGCCAGAAGATGCCTTCAAGACAATCCGGATGATCAAGAGGATGAAGCGCGCGCGGCTTTCCGCAGCCTATTATGCGGCTTATCCTGGGGCAGCGCTGGGCCATCAGATCATTGCTGAAGGTAAGAACCTAAAGCCCGGCGAGCACCAGAGAGGTGATGGCCAAAGAATAAAGGGCGTGGATTACGATTTCTACGATGACCTTCTGAATGGCAAGTACGATCAACAAGTAAATGAAGGTCTCGATTTGGAAACCAGATCCCGTGTTGTCGACTTTGGAGAAACAGCGGTGTACTCATGAAGTGCATGCCAAAAGAGCGCAGATATGAGCAGCTTTGTTGATAAACATTTCATATTTTTGTTCGACGTCAAAGGCGGAGGGAAACGACTGTCCTACGGAAAGGATTCCGATGACGCCTGGGAGGTTTTGGGCTTTCGCTTAAGTGAGGAAGAACTGGATCAGACGATAAAGGATAAGTATACCAGAATAAAACAGGCAGAATTGCGCAAATATGTTGATGACTTGCGTTAGTTAGTCCCGCAGATTCACAACAACCTCTCGCTTAACGTTGGACCGCCGTAACCAAGATGCTGATTTGGTGCGGATGAAGGGACTGAACCCCCACGCCTTCACTGAAGGCGGATATCGGCTGGTCCGCCATTCTCAGCAACTTCGGAGTTCATCTACTGGACAACACCTTTTTTTCTCAAGACAAGGACTTTGCGCTTTCCCCTGTTAAAATAGTAACTCTTTCCCTTTCTAATCACATCAAAACAACCTTTAAAATATTGCGCCAATGGACCAGCTGGAACTCTGGTATTGCAGATTTGATCACCCTTTTGTTCCAGTCCGAACGTAGGTGTTCCTAAGGGGCTCGCTAGAATTTGGGATTTCTGTGCTTCAAAATGGAAGGCCCAAACGGCAGACTCGTTGGCATAACCTCTCGCATCCACATTGAATATTTTCCCGTTCAGAGCTTCCTGGATCTGCTTGGCTGTCAACACCTCTTGAGCCGTGGCCGCAAAAGGGAAAGAAAACAATGCCAGACCGAACGCCATGAATAATATCCTCATCTGATCCTTTCCAAAAACTGCCAAATTATTCATGTTTAAAGCTGTCATTTCACTGCGAAGCTGTCAATCTGCCTACCTTTTCCTTGTCTGGTGCCTTGAGCGCCTCATTGCCGTACTGATTTTAGCGCCACTCCACTGCCCAACGCAGTTTGGCCGTTTTCAAGAAATTGAATACCTTGCGCTTTAAAAGCAAGTTTCGACAGCATAACTGTTGAGGACTTTCCTGCCCCGTGGTCCTTTTCTATTCAAGGTATTTCGGTGTAATCCCGTTATTTCTGCAAGCTCCGGATCGCTTAATCCAAGCGCAGCCTTTGCCATTTTGAACTGCTCTGACCTCGTGTCAGTCCCTTTATAGTGCTACCAGCATATTTTAGTCCTGACGGAATGTTGCATTAGCCCCACTTATTTGTTGGCTGCACATGGAAGGCAGGCCCTCGCTTTTCGACAGCCAGCCTCCCGAAGAACGGCAAAACGAACCATTCCGGGGGTCTGTAGCAAAACACCTTTGGGGGATTAGTTGGGAGATTGAACTAGCTATTTTGAAAGATAATTATTTAATACCAAAGTCTTAAGAGAATGTTTTGGTGCGGATGAAGGGACTCGAACCCCCACGCCTTGCGGCGCTTGGACCTAAACCAAGTGCGTCTACCAGTTCCGCCACATCCGCAGTCCGAGGGGCAGCCGCTGGCTGCCCGTGATCCGGCGTCTTCTAGCAAAGGATTTGGGTATTGGCGAGGGGTTTTTGAAGGGTGGAAGTAACGGTTTGTTAAGTAATTAACATCTGAATTCTTGAGATAAGCGGCATTTTAGACAAACTTGTCATCAAGTAACGAGCAAGTTGAGGAGTATCCGATGTATCGCGCCGTCCTGACCCTGATTACCACTGTTTTCCTGGCCACACAGGCCGTTGCCGGCGATCCTGTCGTCGTGTTTGAGAATGAAAACAAGGAGATGAACACCGCGATTGCCGAGGCCCGGTCGACATTGCCGGAGTTTCTGAATTATGTGGCAAGCGGCAGCTCCGAAATCGAGAACTTTGGCGTTAAAGTCTCGTTGCAAGGCGATGAATATATTGAACATATCTGGGTTTCTGATGTTACAGTTCTTGGCAAGGGCAAATTCCGCGGACGGCTGGCGAATGCGCCGGTGAACCTCGGGCGGATGAAGCTGGGCGACCAGATCACCTTTTATGAGCGCCAGATCAGCGACTGGAATTTTGTGCGCGACGGCAAGGGCTACGGCTATTTCACCGTGCGGGTGATCGCCACGCAGATGGCCAAGGACGATGCCGCCGCGCTGGCCGGGTTTCTGTCAGCCGAGCCGCTGCCGGTACGGTGGTGAATTTCTTTACCCCCCCACTAAACGCCCAAATCCCTGAAAACGGCCGGTAATTGCTCCGGCAAATCCTCGGCAATCAGGCCGGGGCCGAATTTCAGAGCGCATTCCACATGCAGCCAGGCTGCGGTTTCTGCCGCTTGCATCGGTTCAAACCCCCGCGCCAGCAGGCCGGTGATGAACCCGGCGAGCACGTCACCGGACCCGGCCGTGGCGAGCCAGGGGGCGGAGCGTTCGTAATGGGCGGAGTTGATGGCGCAGCGCCCGTCCGGCGCGGCGATCACCGTGTCCGGGCCTTTGAACAGCACCGCGCAACCGGCCCGGGCCGCCGCCTCGCGGGTGGCGTCGACCTTGGAATAGGCCGGGCCTTTGGTGGCTGGAGCGTTGAGTTTTTCAGCGATATCCGGGAACAGGCGGGCGAACTCACCGGCGTGAGGGGTGAGGACGCAGTTTTTGTGGAGGAGGTCGAAGAGGTGTTGGGGGTTGTCGGCGAAGGCAGTGAGGGCGTCGGCGTCCAGCACCAAGCTACGCTGCCCCGGACTTGATCCGGGGTCTTCCTCTTCGCCGCCAAGAGGTCCCGGCTCAGGGGCCGGGACAGCTAGGGCTGCTTCCACCAACCTCCGCGCCCGCGCCAACCCCAGACCCGGCCCCAGGCACAGCGCATTGATCCTCCTGTCCTGCAAAACCTCCGCCAGCTGCTCCGCCTCCCCCACCTCACGCAGCATCACCGCATTCAACTGCGCCGCATGTTCCGCCAGCGCAACCGCAGGTGCTCCAACCGTCACCAGCCCTGCCCCGATCCGCAAAGCCGCCCGCGCCGCCAGACGGGCGGCGCCGGTTTTGGTCGCTGGACCGGAGAGGATGAGGGCGTGGCCGTGCGTGTATTTGTAACCGGTACCTTTGAAAACCGGGTACGCCGCATCAAGATCGGTCATTTGCACGATATGCGAAAATCCACTGAGGTTCGCCCCCGACCCGAGGGTTGGGGCGTTTTCGCCCCCGCCCTGGGGGACGGGTTGGGGGCGAACCGGGGCTGAAGCCCCGGAGCATCGTTTTAGCCCGATGTCCTTGACGACGATTTGCCCGCAACTCGCCGGACCATCGCGTAATTCGTGCCCCAGCTTTTTGCCGTGAAAGGAAACCGTCAGATTGGCAAGACCCGCAAAATCGATCGGCTGTTCATCCCCGAGCCACTTGCCACTGTCCGCGCACATCCCACTTGGCACATCAACAGCCACTACTTTGGGTGACCCACCTCGTTTCGCGCGTGCTTGTGCCGAGTTCATGGCCATAGCCAGATGCTTGTGCGCAAGATACGGCCGGATCAAGCCTGTTCCGAACAAAGCGTCTATCACCAGCGCTTCGTCCGAATCCTCCTCGAACGCACCATCGAAGTGGTCGTCGTCCAAGGCAGCAACTTCAAATGTGTTTGCCCACCGCTCATAATTCACCCGCGCATCCGGGGGCAGCTTGTCAGCATCCCCGTACAGAAACACCTTCACCTCCCAGCCCCAGTCGTGCAGCAGCCGCGCCACCACGAAGCCATCGCCGCCGTTGTTCCCTGGCCCGCACAGCACCACTGCCTTATGCGAGGTTTTTGCCAGCTCCGGCCATTCCTCAAAAACCGCCTCAACCACACCCCGCCCGGCGCGTTCCATCAACTCGAGGCCAGTCACCTCACCACTCTCAATCGCGGCCGTCTCAATGGCGCGCATCTGGGCGGCGGTCAGCAGTTCTGTCATGGCTCAGATTCACCTCTGTCTAATTTCTGTGCAAATTGCCTATTTTTTAATCACAAGCGCAGGATTCGACACAGCCCCACTATCGCGCCAATCCGCTCCGATTGCCAAGCCCCGCAAAAGCTGATGAACCACGCGCAAGAGTGCAATTCGCGCAACGGGAGCCCTGAGCCATGAAAAAAATCGAAGCCATCATCAAACCCTTCAAACTCGACGAAGTCAAAGAGGCCTTGCAGGAAGTGGGCGTTCAGGGGTTGTCGGTCATCGAAGCCAAGGGCTTTGGCCGCCAGAAGGGCCACACCGAACTTTATCGCGGTGCGGAATACGTGGTTGATTTCCTGCCTAAGGTGAAAATCGAAGTGGTGCTCGCCGCCGATCAGGTCGAAGCTGCCATCGAAGCCATCGTCGGCGCTGCCCGCACAGAAAAAATCGGCGACGGCAAGATCTTCGTCTCCACCATCGAACAAGCAATCCGCATCCGGACCGGCGAAGAAGGCCCGGAAGCTCTGTAGACAATCCAAACATCCAGACATTCTAAAGGACAAGACAATGAGTGCATCTGACATTATGAAACGTATTGCGGATGAGGACATCCAGTACGTTGACATCCGCTTCACCGACCCGCGCGGCAAGCTGCAGCACGTCACCGTGATCGTGGACGAGGTTGACGAGGACTTCTTTGAAGAAGGCTTCATGTTCGACGGCTCCTCCATTGCTGGCTGGAAATCCATCGACGAAAGCGACATGAAACTGATCGCTGATACAAACTCGGCCTATGTCGATCCGTTCTATGCCGAAAAAACCCTCTGTGTGCACTGCTCCGTGGTTGAGCCCGACACCGGCGCATCCTATGGTCGGGACCCACGCTCAACAGCCGAACGGGCCGAGGCCTATCTGAAATCCTCCGGCATCGGCGACACCGCCTATTTCGGCCCCGAGGCCGAGTTCTTCCTGTTTGACGACGTGCGGTTTTCCAACTCGATCAACAAAGTGTCCTACGAAGTTGATGCGGCCGACGCCTCCTGGAACACCGACACCATGTATGAGATGGGCAACATGGGCCACCGCCCCGGCGTCAAAGGCGGCTATTTCCCGGTAAACCCAACCGATGCATCGCAAGACCTGCGCTCCGAAATGCTGTCAACGATGAAAAACATCGGCATGAAGGTCGACAAACACCACCACGAAGTTGCCTCCTGCCAGCACGAGCTGGGCCTGATTTTCGGCACCCTGACGCATCAGGCAGACGAGTTGCAGAAATACAAATACATCATCCACAACGTGGCACACGCTTACGGCAAATCCGCAACCTTCATGCCCAAACCGATCTATGGCGACAACGGCACTGGTATGCACGTCAACATGTCGGTCTGGAAAGACGGTAAGCCGATCTTTGCCGGTGACAAATATGCCGATCTGTCTCAGGAAGCGCTCTATTTCATTGGTGGCATCCTGAAACACGCCAAGGCGCTGAACGCGTTTACCAACCCGGCGACCAACAGCTACAAACGCCTGATCCCGGGCTTTGAAGCCCCGGTCCTGCGCGCCTATTCCGCCCGCAACCGTTCGGGCTGTGTGCGTATTCCATGGGCCGAAAGCCCGAAGGCCAAACGTGTCGAGGCCCGCTTCCCCGATCCGGCGGCGAACCCCTACCTGTGTTTTGCAGCCCTCTTGATGGCAGGCCTTGACGGCATTCGCAACAAGATCGACCCGGGCGACGCGCAGGACAAGGATCTCTACGACCTGCCACCTGAAGAACTGGCCGATATCCCAACCGTCTGCGGCTC
>JAAEUI010000075.1 GCA_024227475.1 Paracoccaceae bacterium
ATAACGCCGTCTGATTGCGTGAAAGGCCGCGTGACACCGCTGATTGCTGACTATATATAACTGCCGAAATCCTCAGTTATTTGCAATGAGACCTCTATGATCCAAGTTTTCGGCCATCTGGCCCCCGACACTGACGCCACCGGTTCCGCCATTATCTGGAGTTGGTATCTGAATGAAATCAAAGGTGCCGAGGCTGCGCCGCGCCTGTTGGGCCAACCCAACACCGAGGCAATTTTCGTGCTGCAGCGCTGGGGTTTTGACAAGCCAGGGATCATTGCGGACGTGGCCGAGGGCGATGATGTGGTTGTGGTGGATACCAACAACCCGGCAGAGCTTCCGCCCGGCATCAATGAGGCCAACATCCTTGAAATCATCGACCATCACCTGCTGGTCGGCGGTATCAAGACCCGTGGCCCGATCAACATCACCGTGCGCCCGGTGGCCTGCACGGCGACGATCATGGCCGATCTGATGGGTGACGATCTGGCCAAAGCGCCTGAGGCGATTAAAGGTGTGATGCTGAGCTGCATTCTGTCGGACACGCTGGAATTCCGCTCGCCGACCACGACTGACGCAGATGTGACCCGCGCCAAATCGCTGGCAGATGAATTGGGGATCGATATTTCATCTTATGCGGCAGAAATGTTCGCCGCAAAATCGGACGTTTCGGCGTTTTCGGATGCTGAACTGCTGCGCATGGACAGCAAGAAATATGAGGTTGCCGGCAAGAATTTCCGGGTCTCGGTGCTGGAAACCACGTCTCCCGCCACCGTTCTGGACCGCAAGGCCAGTCTGATGCAGACCATGGGGCCGGTGGCCGAGGAAGACGGCGTCGATCAGGTGCTGCTGTTTGTTGTCGACATCCTTAAGGAAGAATCAACCCTGCTTATCCCCAATGATCTGGTGAAAACTGTCGCCGAGAAATCTTTTGGGGCGACTGCCGGGGGCGACAGTGTCGTTTTGCCCGGCGTTGTGTCGCGCAAAAAACAGATCATCCCGCAACTGGCGGTCTGAGAATTGCCGGGAACCGGCACAAAACTCCGGTTCCCGCTCGGTAGCTACTTCATGGTTATCCGACCGTCCGTATAAGGCGTATACGGCCCCTGTGCTGCCAGGTATTCGGCTGTTACGTCTGCCAGATCGGGCCCGAAATCATAGGCATTCATCGCATCGCGGAACATTTTGTAGCCGTCCCCGCCCTTGCGCACGAAGTTGTTGGTTACCAACGTGTAAACCGCGTCCATATCGAGCGGTTCAAAGCCATCGCCGTTGGCCACCAAGATATCGGAAATCCGGTTGCCAGTCGTCTGCGCTTTATTGATGGTGTATTTCATGCCTGCAACATGAGCAAAGCGGCCATCCTTCTCTGGATCGTCATATTGCAACACGGCGTTTTCCAGGGCGTCCTTGATGACTGAGCCTTTGATCTGGAACGTTGCCAATGTGTTCTGGAATGGCAAAACCGTATAAACTTCACCCATTGTAATACCACCCGCGTCGATCGAGGCCCGCAATCCGCCGCCGTTGGTAATCGCGATCTGCACGCCCTGCGCCCTGACCCGATCCAGCATCGCATCCGCCACCAGATTGCCCATCTGGCATTCGGCGGTGCGGCAATTGGCACGCTCGCCGTCAATCATCTCGGCAGCCACGGCGACAACCTTGTTGCGGACTTCTTCGAGCGGCTTGGCCGCCTCTGCGATGCGGGCCAGTGTGTCTGCATCTTCGGCCACGCTCGCGTCGATACTGATTGGTTCGCCAACGGCAGATGTAACATTGCCTGCATCATCAAAGGTGACATTCAGCTCGCCCAGAAATTTGCCATAGGCATAGGCCTGAACGATTGCGGTGGTACCAACCATGGTCGGATAGGGGCCCTGAGCCCGGTCTGACGTGTTGGACAGATAGCTGTTGGAATGGCCGCCCACAATCACGTCGACCCCGGTTGTATTGGCGGCCACGTCTTGATCGACCGAGTAACCGGAATGGCTAAGCACGATGATCTTGTTCACGCCTTCTGCCGCCAGTTTATCGACTTCCTGTTGCACTGCATCAACGGGATCGGTGAATACGATGTTGTCTCCGGGACTGGAAATTTCTTTATTGTTGCTCGGCGTCAAACCGATCAGGCCCAGCTTTTCGCCACCGCGTTCAATCACTGTCGATTTCGCTAGTTTGCCAGCCAGATGTGGTTCGCCCGAGAAATCAGCGTTAGACATCAGCACTGGAAAGTCGACACGGTCCATGAACCCGCGCAGCACTTCCGGCCCGTCGTCAAATTCGTGGTTGCCGACGGTCATGGCGTCATAGCCCAGCTTGTTCATCATTTCTGCTGCCAGCGCACCCTTGTAGTAGGTGTAGAACAAAGTGCCCTGAAACTGATCGCCGCCGTCAACCAGGATAGCGTTGTTGCTCCGGGCTTTGGCCGCTGCCACCGCTGTCACTAACCGCGCTGAGCCGCCAAAGCACTTGCCTTCCGTATTGTTGTCAACCGAACAGGGCGAGTCGTATTTGGAGATCGGCTCAAACCGGGCGTGGAAATCGTTGGTGTGTAATACCGTCAGGGAATAGTCGGCCAGAGCACTGCTGGCCGCGAGGACCAGCCCTCCGGTTAAGATATGTTTAAAGATCATCGTTCTCTCCTCTTGTTGGGCGATGCTGGGATAGAAATTGGAGTGGGTGAGTGCATCCTCTCGGATATTTACTGACTGGTCAACGTTTAACGAAAACCAATCGAAACCGGTGGTTTTCAGGCTGGGTGTTGGTCGTGCGAAGAACATTTGCACGATGCAATGCGATGCGATTTCGGCTGCGCAATTAAGTTACGCCGTTCTGCGGCAGGATTTACGATTATTACTCTTGCGATTTTTATGCTGCAAGTGCAAACAACGAGCAAATCTGCGCAATAAACCGAGTCGCGCGAGACCCGGAAAATTCAGGAGTTGAAGCATGGCCCCTCTCGATGGTGGATACGACGCCCCGGAAAAAGATCTTTATGAAGTCGGAGAAATTCCGCCAATGGGGTACGTACCAGAACAGATGTACGCCTGGGCGATCCGGCGGGACCGTCACGGGGAACCAGATAAGTCGTTTCAGGTCGAAGTGGTCGACACACCGGTGCTAGACAGCAACGAGGTGCTGATTTTTGTGATGGCTGCGGGGGTCAACTACAACGGTGTTTGGGCCGGACTGGGCATTCCGATTTCACCTTTTGATGTTCACAAGGCCGATTATCATGTAGCCGGATCCGACGCGGCTGGCATTGTCTAGGCCGTTGGCGACAAGGTGAAACGCTGGAAAGTCGGTGATGAAGTTGTGGTGCACTGTAACCAGGACGATGGTGACGACGAAGAATGTAACGGCGGCGATCCGATGTTTTCGGACAGCCAGCGGATCTGGGGTTATGAGACCCCGGATGGCTCCTTCGCGCAGTTCACGCGGGTGCAGGCCCAACAGCTGATGCACCGCCCGAAACACCTGACCTGGGAAGAATCGGCATGTTACACGCTGACGCTGGCGACTGCTTACCGCATGTTGTTTGGACACCGCCCGCATACTTTGAAACCAGGACAGAACGTTCTCGTTTGGGGGGCTTCCGGTGGTCTTGGGTCCTTTGCGATCCAGCTGATTAACACTGCTGGTGCCAACGCCGTTGGCGTGATTTCAAATGAAGACAAACGTGAGTTTGTTCTGTCTCTGGGCGCTAAGGGAGTTATCAACCGCAAAGACTTCAATTGCTGGGGCGTGCTGCCGGAGGTGAATACCCAGGAATACAAGGAATGGTTCGGCGAGGTCCGCAAATTCGGCAAGGCAATCTGGGATATCACCGGCAAGGGCAACAACGTAGATATGGTGTTCGAGCACCCGGGCCAGGCGACCTTCCCGGTATCCACGTTCGTCTGTAAAAAAGGCGGTATGGTCGTGATCTGCGCTGGCACTACCGGCTACAACCTGACCATGGACGCACGCTATGTCTGGATGCACCAGAAGCGCATCCAAGGCAGCCACTTTGCACACCTGAAGCAGGCTGCTGCTGCAAACCAACTGATGCTGGAACGGCGCCTCGACCCTTGCATGTCAGAGGTCTTCCCCTGGGCGCAGATTCCGGACGCCCATGTTAAAATGCGCAACAACCAGCACAAGCCAGGGAATATGGCGGTGTTGGTCAGTGCGCCAAAGACCGGCTTGCGGACCTTTGAGGACACGTTAGAGGCGAGTTTTTCTGGCTGAGCGGAGCCAAAATTCAAGGCGGCTAACCTACAACCCACCTTATATGGGGCTGTTGGATCGGATCGCTCGCCGCCCAAAGACGCGGCATCGTTCTTTGTGTTGCTAATAATTTTCAAAGGCTTAACCGACCCCTATTCACCATATTTGGCGGATGGACGGGGTTTCCTGAAAGTGTTAGCATTATTCGTGGTATGGTTGCATTAATGCGCTGTTAACCATTATGAATGAGGGTGGGTATGTCTCAGGATTGGATGATAGACGTTCTGCGCGATCTTCAGAAGTTCGCACAGAAAAACAACCATGAAGTGCTGGCTGAGAAGTTGGACGAAACCATCCATGTCGCTGTGGCAGAAATCACGGCCAAAGTGCGGAGACGCGCTGCGGTGGACCCATATGCACAGCCAGATAGAAGCGTTTCTCGAACAGACGGCGCAATGTGAAACCCTGGAAGACCTCTACCATCAGATCGGTGGGTTGCGCGGTATTCTTCAGGTTGAGCATGTCGTTTATCATTCGGTTAACCGAAACGGAGAGCCGTTCGCACTTGCAACTTATGGTGCCGATTGGGCCGATTACTACGAGAAGGAAGAATTGTTCAAGATCGACCCGGTGGTTCTGGGTGCGTTTGAACGATTTCATCCCTACAACTGGAAATCCCTGAATTGGGATAACAAGCCAGCCCGCCAAATGATGCACGACGCTGTGGACGGTGGGGTAGGTAATCAGGGAGTGTCCGTTCCCATCCGAGGACCGCACGGGGAATTTGCGCTGTTTTCACTCAGCCATCGGTGTTCAGATGCGTCTTGGGGACAGTTTATTTCGAGCAATATCTCAGATGTTTTGCTGGTGGGGCATTTTCTGCATCAGGCGGCAAGGCAGATTGAAAATCAGGCGGACAGGCGCGGATACATAAATTTATCCCCAAGGGAAAATGATGCGCTGCGGCTTTTGGGGGCTGGCCTGAACCGCGGCCGGATCGCTGAAAAACTGATGATTTCAGAGCATACGCTACGCGTATACATCGAATCTGCCCGCTACAAACTTGGGGCGGTAAATACGGTTCATGCAGTTGCGAAGGCGCTGTCGGAGGGGCTTATTTCTCTTTGAGGTAAGAGGTTAAATGTCCGTAAAACGTGCGCGCGTCGAGCCTTTATTAACCAATATCTGCAATTTCTGCTCAAACCATTCAGGTTAACCTCCACTTTGAAAAAAGGAGCGAGCACGTTGTTGAGGTACGTCTATGCCGACCAATTGGACACCCGGCCCAATTTAGGTAATTCCATGTTCAGAGACCGCGCCATTCAGTTTGGGGAGCGCCTGAGCTGGGACGTAAAAATAGACAATACCGGTTGCGAAAAAGACCAATACGATGAGATGAACCCTCTGTATGTGGTCTGGCAGCTGCCAAACGGCTTACACGGCGGCTCGATGCGGGTTTTGCCGACCACGGCGCCTTGTATGGTGAATGATCGCTTCAGTCAGATTGCTGGTGGGCCTATCACGAGTCCGCTGATCTGGGAGAGCACCCGCTTTTGCCTGTGCCCCTCGCTGGAGAGCCAGAAATTCCGGGTTTCTGCGGCGATAATGCTGGGAGGGTGTGAAATCGGCCTGAACTTTGGGCTGAGGCATGCTGTGGGTGTGTTTGATCGCCGTATGGTCCGAATATACAGCGCGCTTGGCTGGTCGCCCGAGATTCTGGGAAGTGCCGGAACCGGGCGGCAGAAAATCAGTGTGGGACTTTGGGAATTCTCGCTGCCGGTTCGCAACCAGCTCCTTGCAAGAGCCGGAATTACGCCTGAAGTTTCTGCGCGATGGTTTGATCAGGCATTTGGTGTTTCGGAACTGGCTGAAGCCTGCGCCTGAGCAGTTTCTTCTCACGTCAAAAAGAAATAAACTGCGGTAAACCCGAACAATGGGATTCTGCAGGCAATGATTTTCTCCGATGACCAGGCAAGTGCCTACGACGCGGTCAGCGAGGCGCTTAAAAGCGCGGGCGTTGATCTCGACAACGGAATCCTGATGCCTGAAACCGCCGGGTCAGAGCAATTGCTTGCCATTCTTGGCAAAGCTGGCAGCGGCAAGACCATGTTGCTGGCGCATCTCGGCGAAGCTCTGGGCGAGGCTGGGGTTGATATGGTGTCCGGTGACTATGAGGGCAAGCGGCGCAAGGGCCGCAGAACGCTGGCCATTCTGGCCCCGACTAACAAGGCAGCAAGTGTATTGCGCGCCCATGGCGTGGCGGCAACCACAATCCACAGAATTTTGTACACGCCTTTGTACGATCCGGAATACGAAAAAATCGCCGAATGGCTGGCCGGGCAGGCGGAAAAACCCGAGATAGAAGGCCTGACGGCAGAGGCGCTGGAGCGCGCAGCATTGTTTTACAAGTCTAACAGATCGATCCCTGGTGCGCTGGCTGTGGCTGGCCTGCGCGGCTCGGATTTTATCATCGGCTGGAAACGGCGGGATGATCCGCTGGATATCGGCTTTGTCGATGAGGCTTCGATGCTGGATGACAAGGCACTTGAGGATCTGCGCGAGATTTTTTCGACCCTGATCCTGTTTGGTGATCCAGCGCAGCTGGCACCGGTTGGGCAGTCGGGCAACATGGCCTTTGATGACCTCCCCGAACCCCGCAAGCTTTTTCTGCATCGAATCCACCGCCAGGAGAAGGATAACCCGATCCTTGATCTGGCCCATGCCCTTGGCGATCCAGCGCTTGAATTTCACGATTTTGAGCAGATGATCGAGCAGGCGGCAGCAACTGACGACCGCATCGTCGTCACCCCCCGCGTGCAGGCCGAGGCCATGACCCGCGCCCCGGTGCTGGTTTGGCGAAATGCCACCCGCGTTCGGCTGATAAACGCGTTCCGAACCGCTTTTGGCGCGCCCCGGGAAATGCTGTTGCCCGGCGAGCCACTGATCTGTGACGGGATCGAACTGCCGGTAAAACACCGAAAGAAGCGGATTGATCTGGAGGCGCGCGGCCTGATCAAAGGCGCTCAGGTTGTGTATCTGGGCCAGGGCCGCAAGCCCGGGTTTTCTCGCTTACATGTTTTGGGAGCCGAGGATCCGCAGGTGTCTGCCGCCACCATCATCAAGATTGAGATGCCCGGTGAGGAAGAGCCGTTTATTCCGTCAGCGGCGCGCATGGGAGCAGCATTCGTACATGGGGCGGCCTGTACCATCCACAAGGCGCAGGGCTCGCAATGGGATGAGGTGCAGGTGTTTGCGCCAGATATCTATGCGGCGTCACAGGCTGGGCGGACAGAAGCCGGCATCCCCCTTTGGAAACGGCTGGCATATGTGGCCATCACAAGGGCGCAGACGCGGCTGTTCTGGGTGACGCGCTATATGCTGGCCAAGCCGACTAGCGGGCTGCGCACCGATGATCTGCGCGGATTGACTGCACCGGTTTTGGCCTTAGAGGGGCAGGCTGGCGACTAAACATCTAGAACACCAGATTCATCATCAGCAGTGAAACGACTAAAAACAGCACCGTCATGATCCCGCCGGTGCGCACGAAATCGATTACCTTGTAGCCCGCAGGGCCCATGATCAGCGCATTCACCTGATGCGTTGGGATCAGAAATGAATTCGAGGTTGAGATCGCAACCGTCATGGCAAAGACGGCAGGATCGCCGCCTGCAGCGATGGCTATGGAAATCGCCAGGGGCACCAGCAGCACCGTTGCGCCGACGTTAGACATAATCAGGGTCAGAACAGTGGCCAATATGGCAACCCCGGCCTGAAGCGACCAGATTGGCCAGCCGTCAAGAACCGTCAGAATTAACTGGGCCATCCATTCCGCCGTTCCGGTGTTCTGCACCGCCTGGCCAAGCGGAATCAGACTGGCAAGCAAAAAGACCGTGTTCCAGCCGACGGCGTTATAGGCTTCATCGATGTCTATCACGCGGGTCAGAATCATACCGGTAGCCCCGGTCAGCAGGCACAGCGACAGGCGGACCTCAGTGAATAGAATAAGGTAAATGGCAATCGCAAAAAACAGCAATGCCCAACCGACCTTTTGTGGGCGCAGTTCTTCCTGCGGATAGTCGGATGTAACAACGACGTAATCTCGCTCCTTTGCGATCCGCGTCAGCTGGTCCCACTGGATGTGGACGACCAGTGTGTCCCCGGCCCGAAAAGGTTCCCGCCCGATACGGCTGGCGGGGTGGTCTTCGGTTTCCACATGGCTGAGGGTGTCCTCGCCCCGGTGGATGGCCAGCATCGACAGGCCGTGGTTCTTGCGCAGTTGCAGTTCACGCGCCGGTTTGCCGATGGCCCGGCTGTCTGGTGGAATAACGATCTCTGCCACGCCGGATTTAGTCGGGGCGAATTCTTCTGCAAAAACGTCCAGGGCAGGGTGAATGGTCAATCCAAAGTCATCCGCAAGTTCCTGAATAACCCCGCGCTGGCCCATGATTGCCAGTCGGCATGGCGTGGTGATCTCGGTCTGTACCAGCGGCGAAACCCAACGCTGCCCCTTATAGAAACTGCCGATGATATAGACGTGGTGTGCGTCCATCAGATCGCCCATCTGCTGTCCGACCAAAAGGTTTCCTTCCGGAACTTCAACCTCAAAAATATCGGCCTGCAGGCCGTAAAGCCGCTTCAGATAGTCACGCATGGAAGTCGCGGAAGTCGCGTCTTTTTTGGTCGATGCACCGGGCAGCACCCAACGACCGAAAATGATGAAGTAGAAAATCCCGGTAGTTACCAGCGCCAACCCGATCGGCGTGACCGAGAACAGGCCGAAAGGTTGCATTTTTTGCCCTTCTGGCAGGCCTTCGTTGGCGGTGGCCAGAAGATCGTTCAAAAGGATCATCGGTGACGAGCCTACCATGGTCATTGTGCCGCCAAGGATGGCGCAGAACCCCATCGGCATAAGCAACCGGGACAGCGGGATATCGGTGCGCGATGATATCCGGCTGACAACAGGCAGATAGAGCGCCGCTGCGCCCACATTCTGCATGAAACTGGAAATCACGCCGACCGAACCGGAAATGATCGGAATGATCCTCCCCTCGGTTGAGCCGCCGTATTTAAGGATCACTGCCGCAACTTTTGACATCAGTCCGGTCTTGTCCAATCCGGCGCCGATGATCATCACAGCGATAATGGACACCACCGCGTTTGAGGCGAAACCGTCGAATAAATGCGTGACGTCAGCAAGGGTACCCAGCCCCGGAAGATAGCTCAGCCCGCCCAGAACCACCATGATCAGAATTGCGGCCAGATCGACGCGGACAATTTCAGAAACAAACAAGAAAACCGTGAAACCCAACAAACCGAGGACCACCAGCATTTCGGTTGTCAGAGTAACTGGCTCCATTCTTAACCCCTGTTTTTCGATTGGGTATATCCTACCCATCCCGGCGCTGGGAACAACCTATAATCAAGGCCTTATTGCTATAATCAAGGCGTTATTGTCGACGCGCCTCAATTGCCTTTGCCAGCACACACATCAGTTCAAAGATGATTGAAACCCCCAACCAGCCTGTGCCGCCAGTCTGATCAAATGGCGGCGAGACCTCGACCAAATCACATCCAATCAGATTCACCCCCTGCAATTCCCGTACCACCTGTTGCGCCTGAAAACTGTTGGGTCCGCCAATTTCCGGGGTTCCGGTGCCTGGCGCATAGGCCGGGTCAATAAAGTCGATATCAAAGGTACAGTAGGTGGGGTCCTTGCCGACAATTTCACGAGCCTGTGCCATGACATCTGCAATGCCGCGTTCAAAGAATTCCTCAATCCGGATTATGGTCACCCCCTGATCGCGGCCCCAATCCACATCATCGTCATTATAGGCTGTGCCGCGAATGCCGATCTGCATAACACGTTTTGGGTCCAGTAGTCCTTCTTCAATCGCACGGCGAAAAGGCGTGCCGTGGGTGTATTTGAACCCACCGAAATAACTGTCGAACAGATCGGTATGGGCGTCGAAATGAATCATGCCAACCGGCGCGTCGCCAACCAGCCCGCGCAGAACCGGCAAGGATACCAGATGATCACCGCCCGCGGTCATCGGGGTAATGTTCTGCGATTTCAGCATTCGGTAATAACTGCTGATCTGGTCCATCGCATCCTGAATATCTGCCGGGTTGGCCCCGACGTCGCCCAGATCCGCACAATTGACGGTCTGGAACGGGTTGATGCCGCTTGCCGCGTTCATGGCCCGGATCATGGTGGAAAAGTCGCGCAGCTGCCTTGGCCCGTGGCGCGGGCCGGGCCGGTTGGTTGTGCCGCTGTCCCAGGGCACCCCGATCAGCCCCATCTCAACGTCGGCAAATTCTGCATCGAGTTCAGTCAGATGTGGCAGTCGCATGAAGGTGGGCACTCCGGCAAACCGGGGCTGCTCAATCGCGGATACTGGCTGAAAAAACGCTTTAGGAGTTTTGGGCATCGGATAACCTTGAACTTTGTTCTGCGTTGAAGGTTGGCATGTGAAAGTTTAACCTGCAAGCAAATTGGAGGAGCGGATGACCAAGACAATTGTGGTAACTGGTGCGAGCAGCGGAATTGGTGCGGCGACAGCGCAAAAGTTCCTGAAAGAAGGCTGGAATGTTGCGCTGCTGGCGCGGCGTGTCGAGCGGCTCAGTGAAACCGCGCAGGGCGCACCACAGGCGCTGACGGTTGCTTGTGACGTAACACAGGAGGTGCAGGTGATCTCTGCCTTTGATCAGGTTGCCAACCGTTTTGGCAGGATCGACGTTTTGTTCAACAATGCCGGCATTTTTCCGCCTTCAGGCCGGTTTGACACGCTTGATCTGGCAGCCTGGCAGGCTTCCCTGGACGTAAACCTGACCGGCATGTTTCTGTGCGCGCGTGAAGCGTATCGGCGGATGTTGGATTCAGGTGGGCGGATCATCAACAACGGTTCCGTTTCGGCGACAACGCCCCGGCCCAACTCCGCGGCCTATACAGCAACCAAACATGCAATTACCGGGCTGACCAAAGCGATCGCTCTTGACGGGCGCGATCTCAACATCTGTTGCGGGCAGATAGACATTGGCAATGCCCGTACCGAGATGGTCGAGGCCCTGATTAGAAACTCCGACGGGCCGGTTGAAACCATGGCGGTTGAGGATGCGGCAGACGCGGTTTACAGCATGGCGAGCCTGCCGCTGGATACCAATGTATTGCAAATGACGATCATGGCGAACCGGATGCCATTTGTCGGTCGGGGCTGACCATTCCATAGCGTTTATTCGTTAACTTGAGACAAGTTGATGTGGAAATCGCCTATCTACAGTGCTGTTAACGTTGAATTTTCGAGTTTCCTTTGTGATTGAAACAAAACTCGAAAAGGCTCTAGATTTGTTTTTTGTAGACCACCGCAGAGGTTTTTGCCCCCTTTGGGCTCGCATAATAATCCTTGCGCTGACCACAGGGCTGAAAACCCGCAGTCTCGTACAACCGGATTGCTGGGGCGTTGTCGATGGCGACCTCAAGGAACAGGTCGCAGGCCCCTTGGTCTCCCGCAGCATTTTCGAATTCTTCCAACAGTTGGCGGCCCAGTCCGTGGCCTTGCGATGCGGGTTCCACAGCAAGGGTCAGCAGCTCAGCTTCCGGCCCGGCCACCCGGCCGATGACAAACCCCTTGTCACTCTCGCACAGAAAGACACCGTCACGCGCCAACAGATCAGCAAATTCGGCTGCGTTCCACGGGCGCGGTATTGAAAAACAAGCCGCGTGGATTTCTGCGCAACGATTTGGTGTCATGGCAGAATGACAGGTGCTGGATCAGCGGGCAACGACGCATTGGCAGGGCGCAGGTAAAGTGGAGCGGGGCGGGGGTTGTCCTGTCCCAACCTCTGCAAGGCAATCCGGGCAACCGCCGTAACCGGGGCATCAGGCGCCAAACACGTTATGGCAATCGTGCCCGGCAAGGGCAGTGGTTCCCGGCAGTTGATCTGAACCGCGCCGGTCAATTCGGTATCCAAGTCTTCCATAGCGAGAATTCCGGGATCGCTTTCAGGCTTTCCATCCTGAAACCTCTGCCAGAAAACCCGCCCGTGGCGGGCGTCCAGCAGGCTGACGCTTTTTCCGGGTTGCCCAAATGCCAGCGCCTCTAGAATGGAGACGCCGATGGCAGGTATCTGCAAAGACAATGCCAGCCCCCGGGCAGAGGCTACTGATATCCGCACACCAGTGAAATTGCCGGGGCCGGTGCAAACCCCGATGGCGCTCAGATCCTGCCAACTGCGGCCTGCAGCCTCCAGAACCTCTTGCAATAGGGGGAACAACCGCTCGGCCTGGCCCTTTGCCATTTCCTCATGCGCGTGGGACAGAACCTTATCGCCAGAAAGCAAAGCGGCTGCGCAATGCGCAGCCGATGTATCAAACGCAAGAACAAGTGGTTCAGGCTGCAACTGGGCGAACCTCGGTCACTTCCGGGATATAGTGGCGCAACAGATTTTCGATCCCCATTTTCAAGGTGATCGTCGAGGAGGGGCAGCCCGCGCAGGCACCTTGCATATGAAGGTAAACTACGCCGCGATCAAAACCGTGGAAAGTAATATCGCCGCCGTCTTGCGCCACCGCCGGGCGTACCCGGGTATCTAGCAAATCTTTGATTTGTTGAATGATTTCGGAGTCCGGCCCGTCGTGGTCCTGATGCCCGCCGACAGGATCGCTTTGTTCGCTCATCACCGGGGCGCCGGACTGGTAATGCTCCATGATGGCGCCGAGGATGGCAGGTTTGATATGGTTCCAGTCGGTCTCGTCGGTTTTGGTAACCGTGACAAAATCCGGCCCGAAAAACACGCCGACAACCCCGCTGACTGCAAAAACACGGGTGGCAAGCGGCGAGCTTTCTGCGGCTTCGAGAGTGATAAAATCGGCTGTGCCAGTGGCAAGAACAGCTTCTCCGGGCAGGAATTTCAATGTCGCCGGGTTGGGTGTGGATTCGGTTTGAATGAACATGTGCGGATTCCTTTGGTTACCCAAGGATATGCTGCCCGATTCAGCTTTTGTCAACGTGTTAGAACAGTTCTAAAGCGCGGCGGCAATTTGGCGGAAAACTGCGATGTTCTTGAGCGCAACAGCGCCTTCGCTGTCCTGGAAATTCCGATCCGCGCTGTTTATCGCAACAACCACTTCGGCTTGGGTGTTTACGTAGATATATTGGCCATAGATGCCAACGGCGAAAAACTCGCCATCAGCCGGGTTGGGCGGCAACCACCACTGATACCCATAGCCGAGCTCTCCGGTGGGCGTGGCGGCGGTTTCGGGATCTGGCGGTGGTGCGGATTGCTGAGTGGATGTCGTGATCCAGTCCTGCGAGATGATTTGCCTGCCGCCAAGCTGCCCGCCCTGGGCAAACAACAGGCCAAACCGGGCGTAATCCCGCGTCGACATATTGAGCCCGCCCAAAACGAACGGCTCGTTCA
>JAAEUI010000076.1 GCA_024227475.1 Paracoccaceae bacterium
CACCTTCGCAAGCACATCATCATCCCCAATCCGACGCGCCGTTTCCTGTAAGAAAATATCCATGCGTTCATCCTGAAAACCTTGATCCAGGATACAAAATCAATCTCCTAAAAGGAATCCTGTATTATGCAGAGGTCTTTTGTAATGGGTGTTCTTCCCTTTTTCATTGGGTTGGCAATATTTGGATTTGCCCGGCCGAAAGACTAGATGCTCCTGATACGTCGTCTACTAGCCGGGATTTCTGAACCCCAAAAACTCTAATCTTAAGGAACTTGCAATGCGGACATTTCTTATGGTTGTTTCAATCCTGATCATGGTTTTTTCAGGTGGGTGCAGTCTGGTTTTTCTGCTTGATGGCGGAATGAAGATGTATCTTGATGCCATACTTGTGCTTGGCGGGGTTCCTTTCGCCGTTGGGCTGGTGATTTTTCTGCTGGCTCGGCGCATGGACAAAAAGCCCTGAGCTGGCCCGGAGCAAGTCCTGCCTTTTCAACCCGAGGCACCCATGATAGGTGAGCGCCCAAACCAACCCAGAATCTGAGGACACCATGGCTCTCGAACGCACTTTTTCCATCGTTAAACCTGATGCAACCAACCGCAATCTGACCGGCGCGATCAACGCCATGCTGGAAGCGGGCGGCCTGCGCATCGTGGCGCAAAAGCGCATCCATATCACCAAAGCCCAGGCCGGTGTGTTTTATGCGGTTCATGCAGAGCGCCCGTTCTTTGACGAACTGTGCGAATTCATGTCCTCCGCCCCGATTGTGGTTCAGGTCCTGGAGGGCGAAAATGCCATCCTGCTCAATCGCGAAATTATGGGCGCTACCAACCCGGCGGATGCCGATGAAGGCACGATCCGCAAAACATATGCGCTGTCTTTGGGTGAAAATTCGGTGCACGGGTCCGACGCGCCGGAAACCGCGGCCGAGGAAATCGCGTATTTCTTTGCCGGGCTGGAGCTGGTCGGATAAGGGCTCTATTTTTCCTATAATTGTCATCCCCGTGCAAGCGGGGATGACAGGCGTAGACAGCCAGCAAAACCGCCCGGCAACCGCTTCTTTCCGGTGCCAGGGTTTCGGTTTCTTCCTGCTTCGGTGGCTCTAAAAGACGGGCCCGCCATTGTGGACATTTGCCAGACAGGGCTGTTGGCCCTGCACCTTCGATCTTTGGTGTTCGGCGGCTCCTTTGGGGTCTTCGCTCACGCTACCCTTGTGAGGAACCGGTAACCACTTTTGTGCGCGGGGAGGGTATTAGCGATTCGAAGTCAAGATCGGATTAATCATGCGGGCGCTGGTTAGGGTACAACGCAACGCTTTGCTTCAATCCCGCTTCACAACCCCCAGCTTATCCAGCTCCGCCTCAATTTTAGAACGCCCCATTTCCTGAGGCGTCAACCGTGCCTTGATCGCCTCAAACCGCAGCTTCAGCGCTGCCTTTTCCTTGCCCTGGCAATCATTCCAGGGCCGGCCCTGCAGCCCCATCACCAGTACGTAGTAACCGATGAAATGCGGGCGACCACCGGCTTTTAACGCCTGATAGTAGCCCTCATCCGGGCCGAGGTCGCGTAATTGGGCCGCCGAGGTGATCCCTGCGCGACCATAGAAAACATCCGCTGCCGGGCCAAGGTTACGCATGCTTGAGGGCTTATCCAAACAGCTTTGACGGGGCAGGCCGGGCGGCGAAAGTCCGCAGCACCTTGGGATAAATCCGGTGCTCTTCAACCAACACCCTTGCAGCCAGCGTTGCACCGGTATCATTGGGGCGGACCGGCACCGAAGCCTGTTCCAGCACCGGTCCGCCGTCAAGCTCCGCAGTCACTTCATGCACCGAGCAGCCGGCAATTTTGTCGCCTGCATCAATCGCCCGCTGATGCGTGTCCAGCCCTTTGTATTTGGGCAGCAGCGAAGGGTGGATATTGAGCATCCGGTGGCGCCAGTTGTTGATGAAACCGGCTGACAGGATGCGCATGAACCCGGCCAGACAGATAATGTCGATGTCATTGGGTTTCAGCGCCCGTCCGATGGCTTCTTCAAAGGCCATGCGGTTTTTACCGTGTTGTCGGTGATCGACAACCACAGTTGGAATATCCTGCAGCTTGGCTTTGGTCAGGCCGACGGCAAGCCGCTCGTTAGACAGAACCAGCGCCGGTTTGGCGTCAAAATTCGGTGCCTTCATCGCCTGGACCAGCGCCATCATGTTGGAGCCGCCGCCGGAAATGAAAATGGCGACGTTTTTGGTCATGTGAGCATACCGGAATAGGTGACGCCGATGTCCTGCGTGACCCGACCGATGCGCACCGATGAAATGCCTTCACCGGCGAGCGCAGTTTCGATTTCGGGCGCGTCGTCCTCTGCTGCGATGGCGATCATGCCGATGCCGCAGTTGAAAGTTTTGAGTGCCTCTGCCTGATCAAGCCCGGCCTGAGCAATCAACCAGCCGAAGATCGGCAGGCGTTGCCAACTGGTCAGATCAATCTCTGCACCAAGGCCGCCGGGCAGGGCGCGGGGCAGGTTTTCACTCAACCCGCCACCAGTGATATGGGCCAGTGCTTTCAGCTTGCCGGTGTTGAGCGCCGCAACCGCGGGGCGGACATAGATTTTAGTGGGTTCAAGCAGGTGATTGGACAAAGGACCATCACCAAACGGGCAGGGGTCTGACCACGCCAGCCCGGATTGTTCAACGATCTTGCGCACCAACGAATAGCCGTTCGAATGCACACCGGAGGAGGGCAACCCGATCAGAACGTCGCCATCTGCCACATCACGGGGAAGTGTGCCGCCTCGTTCCATTGCGCCGACGGCAAAACCCGCGAGATCAAAATCATCGGCCTCATACATGCCGGGCATTTCTGCAGTTTCTCCGCCGATCAGAGCGGTGTTGGCTTGACGACAGCCTTCAGCGATACCTTCGATCACTTGCGCGGCATTTTCGATGTTGAGCTTGCCGGTGGCAAAATAATCGAGGAAAAACAACGGTACAGCCCCCTGACAAATCAGGTCATTCACGCACATGGCAACAAGATCGATGCCAACGGTGCCGACATGCCCGGTATCGATGGCGATCCTGAGTTTGGTGCCAACGCCATCGGTTGCGGAGACCAGAACCGGGTCGGCAAACCCCGCTGCCTTAAGATCAAACATCGCTCCAAAACCGCCAAGGCCATCCATCACGCCGGGACGTTTGGTGGCGGCGGCGGCTGGTTTGATCCGTTCGACCAGTGCGTTGCCAGCGTCGATGTCCACGCCTGCGTCCGCATAGGTCAGCCCGTTCTTGCCGTCGCTCATCTGTCAGCCCCCGATTTGCACATTTGCGCCTCCTTTACAGCAAGGTTTTGGCAAAGGAAACGGCGTTGTTGCTTGACGGGTTCGGGCGGCTTGGTTAAGCGATGACTACCACTTGGGGGCCTGTAGCTCAGTTGGTTAGAGCAGAGCGCTCATAACGCTTTGGTCGCAGGTTCGAGTCCTGCCGGGCCTACCAGACAGTTCCGTGTCTGCCATCAAATCCTGCCACACAACACCTATGTTGCATTACTCCCGGAGCTTGGGAAACGCAGAATAATTTTTCGTCCGTTTGCGGAGCTATCCCGATGGTGGGACCCGGTCATAACCCTTTGGTACCCGTTTCAGCGGTGTCACTTTGCTGTCGGGATCAAGACAGGTCCGGATTTCATCCAAATCCAGGGTTTCCTGGGCTTCCAACTGTTCAATCAGGCGGCAGAGGCGGTTTTTTTGCTTGGTCAGCAGGGTTGTCGCCTGTTCCTCGGCATTTTTAAGTATTGCAATCACCGCCTCATCCACATGCGCGGCAGTGGCATCAGCGTGCCCGCGGGGTTGCGCGATAGATTGGCCGAGGAACGGATGGTCCTCGCTCTGGCGCAGATCGACCGGACCCATCTCCTCTGTCATACCCCAGCGAGCAACCATGGATCGAGCCATTTCGGTTGCCCGGCGAATGTCATCGTCAGCCCCCGAGCTGACCGTCCCGAGCAATAGTTTTTCGGCTGCGCGGCCTGCCAGTAGGGTCACCAACTGGGTGCGCAAAAAATCTTCATCGAGCGTATGTCGTTCGGCTTCGGGCAGCATGTGGGTGCCACCAAGCGCCCGACCACGGGGAATGATCGTGACCTTGTAAAGCGGATCGGCCCCCGGTGTGTAGAACGCCGCTGCTGTGTGCCCGGCCTCATGCACGGCCAGCCGGTGGCGTTCCTCGGGCCGGATGGCGAAAGTGCGCACGGTGCCCATCATCACCTTGTCACGTGCCTCCGCCAGATCATCCCGGGTGATCTGCCGACCTTCACGCCGGGCGGTGGTGATGGCGGCCTCATTCAGCAGGTTCTTAAGATCGGCGCCGGAAAACCCGGGCGTGCCAGCGGCGATCACATCCAGATCGCCTGTATCGCTGAGCGGCAAATTCCTGGCGTGAATGCCAAGAATGGCACGACGGGCGTCCCTGTCTGGCAGGTTCAGGGTGACATGGCGGTCAAACCTGCCGGGGCGCAGCAAGGCCGGGTCGAGCACATCCGGGCGGTTGGTGGCTGCAAGCACGACGACAGCTTCACGTCCGGCAAACCCGTCAAGTTCGGCCAGTATCTGGTTCAGCGTCTGCTCACGTTCATCATGACCGCCGCCAAGCCCGGTGCCCCGGGTTCGCCCGATGCTGTCAAGTTCGTCGATGAAAATGATCGCTGGCGCAGACTTGCGGGCCTCTTCAAACATTTTGCGCACCCGACTGGCCCCTACGCCGACATAGATTTCGATGAACTCGGAGCCGGTCGTCGAAAAGAAGGGGACCTTCGCCTCGCCTGCCAGTGCCTTTGCCAGAAGGGTTTTGCCGGTACCGGGTGGCCCGACCAGCAGAACCCCGTGCGGCACTTCGGCCCCGACGCGGTGAAAACGATCCGGATCGCGCAGGAAATCGACCAGTTCGGCCACCTCGCGCTTGGCCTGGTCCTGCCCGGCGACATCGTCAAAGGTAACTGACTGTTTGGGGGCAGAGGGTTTGGCAAAGCGCCCGCTGATCAGGTTTCCTGGCGTGTTGCCAAAGCCACCGGGAAGCCTGCCCAGCATCCGCCGTTGCAGCCAGAAATAAACGGCCAGGATCAGAATCCAAGGCAGAATATAGGACAGAACTGATCCGTCCTCTGGCTGCTTGGCATTGATCTCAACGCCGTGCTCTTCCAGCAGTGTCAGCAGGGTCGGGTCGGTCTGTGAGGGGGTGACTGCGCGGTAACGTTGTACCAGAGAGGGATCGGATGCAGCGGTGTGCACAACAATCGCGTGTTCCTCCAGCACCGCAAAGGCGACATCGCCCTCGCTGATCATCCGCTTGACCTCGCTGTAGCTGACGGTCGTTTCGGTTGGGGCCTGGTTAAACTGGTAGGACAGAAAAAGAAGACCGGCACTGATCGCCGCCAAAAGCGCCAGATGTTGCAAGTTGGGCATCTTGTTCGGGTTTGTGTTTCTTTCCTGTGGCATGGTTCTAGGCCCAGTCGTTGGCTGCGCCTGATCATAACCATTTGCTCGGGTGGGAGTGTTGATCCGGATCAAAGGTTCGGCTGAACTGGAAAGATTACTCTGTAACTTCTAGGTTTCCAAGGGTATTTAGGCCCTGGCTGCAAAGCCAAATACTAACTGCGCTAACAGGTTTTACCGGAACGGGTAAGCATTTGTCGCAATCCAGCCACCAAAAAAGGGCAACCTTGATCGGCTCAATTGCCGTTCTGCTTTGGTCCCTGCTGGCGCTGTTTACCGCGTCCAGCGGGGCTGTCCCGCCGTTTCAGCTGGCGGCGATGACGTTTCTGATTGGTGGGCTGACGGGGGCATCAACCTGGATCGTCCGACCCCGAAAGATCAGGGCTTTGCGCCAGAAACCCCAGGTCTGGATCGTCGGGGTCACCGGGCTGTTTGGCTATCATTTCTTTTACTTTTCGGCACTACGGGCCGCCCCTCCGGTTGAGGCTGGTCTGATCGCGTATCTCTGGCCGTTGCTGATTGTGCTGTTTTCGGCATTTCTGCCCGGCGAGCGGATCAGGCTGCACCACATTATCGGAGTTCTGGCCGGTTTTCTGGGCGCGTTTCTGATTGTCACCGGCGGGCGCGGCATTTCCATCGCGCCGGAATACCTATCCGGCTATGCAATGGCCCTGATCTGCGCCCTGATCTGGTCTGGTTATTCGGTGCTGTCGCGCCGGTTTGCCGACGTACCAACGGATGTTGTCACCGGCTTTTGTCTCGCTACTTCTTTGCTTGCATTGTTCGCGCATCTGGGGCTTGAACAGACCGTCTGGCCGTCGCGACCCACTGAATGGCTGGCTGTTCTGGGGCTGGGGCTGGGCCCTGTGGGGCTGGCGTTTTTCGTTTGGGACTACGGTGTGAAAAACGGCGACATTCAGGTGCTTGGAGCAGCCAGCTACGGCGCACCATTGTTGTCGACTGTTGTGCTGATGGCTTTTGGCTACAGTGCACCGACCTGGGTTTTGGCGGCAGCGTGCCTGCTGATCACCGGTGGTGCGGTCATTGCCGCGAAGGACATGATCTTTCACCGCTCTAACGGGGCATCCTGAAATTCACCTTCAACCCGCCTAAACCCTCGCTGTGGCCCAGCGTCATCGTGCCGCCGTGGCTGCGCGCAACATCCCCGGCAATCGCAAGCCCGAGGCCAACCCCGCTGCCCTTATCCTGATTGCGCGCCGCATCCAGCCGGGAAAAGGGTTTGATCGCATCCTCTCGCAGATCCTTGCGGATGCCCGGTCCGTCGTCCTCGACAATGAAGTCGATAAACCCGGTGCCCAGATACAGGGTCAGGCGAATTTTTGTACCGTGTTTCTGAGCATTGCCCAGTAAATTCCCTAGGGCGCGCTGGACCGCCAGCTTGCGCATCGCAACGGCGGTGTCGTCCTGCGTGTTTCCGGTGTACTCCAGCGTGACATCGCCACCGGAGCGGCGTTGGTTCTTCACCAGTTGCTTGGCCAGGACTTTGGGGTGAACCGGTTCGGTGGATTCGCCGCTGTCGCCCCGGGCAAAGGCGAGGAACTCGTCTAGAATCTCCTCCATTTCATCGAGATCGCGCTTCATAAGTTCGGTATCCTCATCCTGTTCCATCAGGGAAACCGACAGTTTTAGCCGGGTGAGTGGCGTGCGCAGATCGTGACTGACCCCGGACAGCATCAGAGTGCGCTGCTCGATCTGGCGTTCGATCCGGGCGCGCATCGACAAGAACGCATTGCTGGCGCTGCGTACCTCAGACGCACCTCGGGGCTTGAAGGTCAGCGACTGCCCTTTGCCAAAGGCGTCTGCTGCTGCTGCTAGCCGCCGGATCGGCTGGATCTGATTGCGCAGGAAAAAGGCGGACAGGGTCGTCAGCAGGATCGCCGCCAGCACCATGGCGACCAGCAGCTGGTGCGGGTTGGCGGCCGAAACCCGGCGTCGCGAAAACTGGAATTCAACCGGCGTCTCACCCACCATCACCACGAGGATGACAAAATCATTGTTTCGCAGAAGATCGACAGCCAGAAGTCCGGGCACATTGCGGTGCAGGGTTTCGATAACAAAGCGGCCTGAAACATCGAGAAAACTGTGCTGATCCTCTTTGGGAAGGGGTGCGCCAGCGAACGGTTTTGCGTCGATTTCGAGGCTCAGCCCGGCCAGTTGAGCCTCTTGGAATAGTGCGCTTTCGGGCGTTTGCGCTTTCAACCGTGCGACCAGGTAATTGACATCTAGCGATGCTGCGACCGTCATTTGCCGGGTTACGTCCTGAAACAGACGTTCTACGAAAACAATGCCCACAACCACCTGAATAAGCACAATCGGCACAATCAGAATCAATATGGCGCGGCCAAACAGGCTGCGTGGCAGATAGGGCTTGAGCCACTTGTTAAACATCCGTTGCGCGCACGCCTCTCTTCGCCGATAGCCCATTTGGCACGGATGCGGTGTTTTCCGATCCGGTGCGGTTTTTCCGGTATTCTGCGGTTCAGATCACAAGTAAAACCGTTTAGACAGGGTTACGGTGCGGGCCATCCTGTGGCAAGCCCTGACAGGACAAAGCAAAGGCAACCCGATGAGCGATCCGTTTGACCGCACTCACCAGCCCCAGTTTGGCATTGCACTTGAGCTGCAGCCCGGTTTGCGGGTGGTGACTGCCGATAATGCCAGCCCGATGACCTTCACCGGTACCCAGACCTATGTGCTGGGCCGGGATGCGGTGGCGGTGATTGATCCGGGGCCGGATGATGACGCCCATCTGAGCGCTCTGCGCCAGGCGATCGGCGGGGCCGAGGTCAGCCATATTCTGGTCACCCACAACCATTTGGATCATTCGCCTTTGTCCCGCCGGCTGAGTCGGGAAACCGGCGCCCCGGTACTGGCGTTCGGGCAGGCACATGCCGCCCGCACCCCGATGATGGATCGCCTTGCGGCAACCGGGGATTTGGGGGGCAAGGAAGGCATAGACACGGATTTTGACCCCGATGGGGAGCTGACAGACGGCCAGAGTGTTGCCGGGGACGGCTGGAGCATCCGCGCCATCCACACGCCGGGGCATCTTTCCAACCACCTGTGTTTTGCCTGGGAGGAAACCGGCGCAGTTTTTACCGGAGATCACGTGATGGGCTGGGCCACAACCATGGTGTCGCCGCCGGATGGCGATCTGAGTGAGTTCATGCGCTCGATGGCTCTGTTGCAGGAGCGGGGCGATGATCGGGTTTACTATCCGGGCCACGGTGGTGCCATCAACGATCCCCTGGCCATGGTGGGCCATCAGATCCGGCACAGACAAAGCCGCGAGCGGCAGATACTTGATGCTCTTAAGCTGGGCAGTGGAACACCATCGGATCTGGCGGGCAGGATCTATACGGATGTTGACCCCAGGCTGTTGCCGGCCGCAGCCAGAAACGTTCTGGCGCATCTGATAGACCTGTCTGAGCGGGGCCTGGCCAGTGCGCAAGGCCCGATCTCAAAGTCGGCGGTTTTCGCCACAAAATAAACCCCGCTCAGCACATAATCCCACTTTACGCTGCAATTTCGAGTTGCTATACGCTGCCCACCCGTAAGGCACAGTGTTCCGGCGTAGCTCAGCGGTAGAGCAGTTGACTGTTAATCAATTGGTCGTAGGTTCGATCCCTACCGCCGGAGCCAAATTACCCAGAAAGAACAGTAACTTAATTGACGATGATCTGTCGGCGCTCAGTAAGTTTTTGTGAGGGGTAACACCTAGGGTAACAAATGTGCCTCTTGGGCAAGAAAACCAGTCGCAAGGTGGTGCATCTAAGTTCATCTTTCGACTTTTGATTTTCTACATATGGATTTGGTTTCTTCAATTCTCTGCCGGTAAACGTCTGTCTCATGCATGGCGTGGTTTGGCAGTTATGGCGTGAATGAATGCAGCTTTGTGGGCAAGGCGGTCAATTTCGTCAATGGCGAACAGACGCGACATGGACAATCCTCCTGCCACCTTTGAATCATGAAGCTGCAAAACATGGGATCGGTCATCGCAGTTCACAAAGCGGACATCTGACGAAATCACTCAGATGACCGCAAGGATGAAGGTTTTTCGACGTGGGCCACTGTGCAAGATTTCGGCACGGGGCTGACCTTGGCCCGCGTTGACAAACCTCTCAGGGAGGAAGCCGCGGGGTC
>JAAEUI010000077.1 GCA_024227475.1 Paracoccaceae bacterium
CACCTTCGCAAGCACATCATCATCCCCAATCCGACGCGCCGTTTCCTGTAAGAAAATATCCATGCGTTCATCCTGAAAACCTTGATCCAGGATACAAAATCAATCTCCTAAAAGGAATCCTGTATTATGCAGAGGTCTTTCAGGTTTTCGGGAAACGCAGCAACATCAATGTCCTGTCGGGACGTTTTTCGCCAAACCTGATTCAGGTTTAACGAAAACCGCTGTATAGCGTTTCCAAAACAGCTTAAGACAAGTTGGCGTGGAAATCGCCGGTTATGAACCTGATAACGTGGCAGTTTCGAGTTTCTCTTGTGATTTAGAGGAAAACTCGAAACTCGCTAGGAGTTCACCGGTATCATCAACGTCATTACACGCTTTATACCGGTAATCTTGTGGTTTACTGAAGGGATTGCACGAACACGCCGGGCAATGACGGTTTTCTGAGAATAGGATCGGCTTCGATTGCAATTGCTTCCTGTTTCCCGCACCCTAGATTCAAATACCACGCCCAACATTCTGTGGAACAAACGCTAAATGGAATCCTTCCTGCTTCAGGCCACGATATACCTCGGTGCGGCGGTTATCGCCGTACCGCTGGCCAACCGGGCTGGGTTGGGTTCGGTTCTGGGCTATCTGATTGCCGGGATTGTTATCGGCCCACTGCTGGGTGTGGTCGGCTCAGAGACCCAGGACCTGCAACATTTCGCTGAATTTGGCGTGGTGATGATGCTGTTCATCGTCGGTCTGGAGCTGGAACCCCAGACGCTTTGGGACATGCGCGCCCGGTTGATCGGGCTTGGCGGTCTGCAAGTGTCGCTGACAACCCTGGCGATCATGGGCGCTTTCATGATGTTCGGGTATTACTGGTCCATCGCGCTGGCCATTGGTCTGACCTTTTCCCTGTCCTCCACCGCCATTGTGGTGCAGACGCTGAACGAAAAGAAGCTGATGCAGTCTCACGGCGGGCGGTCGGCGTTTTCGGTGCTGCTGGCGCAGGATATCGCGGTGATCCCGATGCTTGCCCTGGTCCCGCTGCTGTCGATCCCATCGATCTATAACCGGGCCAGCAGCCTCAAGGACGACCACGGCGAAGCTTTGTCCCTGGTTGAGGGCCTGCCCGGCTGGGGGGTTACGCTGGTCACCATCGGGGCCGTTGCCGCGGTCATTCTAGTGGGGATTTACCTGACCCGGCCCATCTTTCGCTTTATCGCCCGCTCCCGCATCCCGGAAATGTTCACCGCCATCGCGCTCTTGCTGGTGGTTGGCATTGCTCTTTTGATGACATCGGTCGGCCTGTCACCAGCGCTTGGAACATTTCTGGCTGGTGTGGTGCTGGCAAACTCTGAATTCCGCCACGAGCTGGAAAGCAACATAGACCCGTTCAAGGGCTTATTGCTGGGGTTGTTTTTTATCACCGTTGGGGCGGGCATCC
>JAAEUI010000078.1 GCA_024227475.1 Paracoccaceae bacterium
AGCCGAGGCAAATCGAACCGCGCCCGGCTAACCAGAAGTCTTGAATTCTTCGAAGGTTTCACTGGTCGGGGCGGCGAGATTCGAACTCACGACCCCCTGTACCCAAAACAGGTGCGCTACCAGACTGCGCCACGCCCCGAACAGTGCGTGGGGTCTACATCCCGCGACTTGGATTGAAAACCCCAAAAATTCGCCGACGCCCTAGTTTGTTGAAACTTCACAGGCCCAGTGGGCAATGTCCGCCGCAAATGCCGGATGACGCATCTCCGCTCCGGGAACCAGCCCAAGCTTGCCAGCCAGTCCGCCATTGATTTCCAGAACAGCCAGAACTTTTTTTCCGCCAAAAATGGCAGTCCGGTCGTGCGGCACTGCATTTTCGTGCACCGTCACAACGCGGCCGCGTCTATCCAGAAAAACCATATCAAGCGGTATAAGCGTGTTTTTCATCCAGAACGAAACCGGCTGGGCCCGCCGGAAGAGAAACAGCATGCCACCATAACGCGGCAATGTTTCCCGGAACATCAGCCCCTGTGACCGCAACTCGTTGGTATCAGCAATTTCAACCGTGAAGCGGACACTGCCTGACGGCCAGCGCAGATCAACGTGATGCCGGTCACACTCTGACGCCAAAACCGGCGTGTGCAATCCCAGTGTCAGAATTGTCAGAATTGTCGCCAGGCAGCGCCTAATGCTATGAGTCTGACCCGGCAAAATCCCAAGCCCGGACTTCAACCGCCATCTTGCCTCTCGGACCAGCGGTCGTACGCACACAGATCGCCTCTCCCTGAACCAATTCAGACATTCCGTAAGCACGCAACACCTCCATATGCACAAACACGTCCTCACTGCTTTCAAAAGCATTAACAAAGCCAAAACCTTTGACCTTATCGAACCATTTTACTCGGGCGGGCGTCAGCGGCCCAGAAGTATCCAGAGAGGCGAAATCAATCCCCAGTTCTGATATCCCACGTAACGCGGTGTTGATATCAACCTCTGGGATATCCATCGAAGCGATCTCGACCGCCTGTAATCCTCGCTGGCTCTGAGTGACCTCAACTTCAATGCGCGTTCCTTCAACCACCGAACTGTGGCCGTAGTTGCGCAGAACGTTTGCATGCAGCAAAATATCGCTGCCTCCGTCGTCATCAGCAATGAAACCGAAGCCCTTATTGCTATCAAACCACTTAACGCTGCCAGACTTAATCGTCATACACATTCTCCACAACCTGCCGCAAGCTTATGAACATGCTAAAAAAACCACAAGATAATCCCGCTGCATTCTGCACTTTTTTTCTAGAATCTGGGTCAAACTGCTCCAATCTTTCCACAAAATGGCGGTATCGGGAAAGCTGGGCGTCGATTTTTCTACTATGGGTTGAGTCGCTGAATGCACCAGGCAGACTCAGAACTGTTGCGTTGCCACAGGAATCTGTCATGAAGCCGATTGGCACCATCGCTCCAGAATTCTATCTCAGTTGGAACCAGCCGGTACCCGCCCCAAAACGGTGGTCGCGCGGGATTCAGCCCCTTTTGTGCGGTAATCTTGGCAACCTTTGCCATCAGATGCGCCCGTGAAGACAAGGGGGTCGACTGTTTTGATGCCCAGGCACCCAGTCTGCTTTTCAATGATCGCGATAGGAAATAGGCGTCGGCAAGCGGTCCGTCCTCGCGGATTATTTCGCCTCGAACGCGAATTTGCCGCCGTAGAGATTTCCAATGCATTACGAAGGCGGCCTTGCCACTGGCATCCAGTTCCTGCGCCTTTTTACTTTGGTAATTGGTGTAGAAAACGAAAGCATCTTCTTCGATTTCTTTCAGCAATACCATGCGAACATTCGGCAAACCCTCACCATCAACAGTGGCCAGCGCGACAGCGTTGGGATCATTTGCCTCCACGTCCGCCGCCTGCAACCAACTGCGCGCAATCACAAACGGATCGTCACCGGCAAATATTCCTGTACGTTTTTCCATATCCGACCCATAGGGCGATTCAGCCGCAATTGAAAGCCAGACCTGTGGCCTGTGCACGACGTACCGGATCTCCACCATCGTCAGGCGCGCAGGCCCGGGCAAACCGCAAAACATCGCACCCTTGCAGGCCACCACAGCATCCCTTAAACCGATAACAAGGATAAACGACGTTGGGGACAGGGCAATGACCAAAGGAATAATGCACGGCAAGCGCGGCCTGATCATGGGCGTGGCGAACGATAAATCCATTGCCTGGGGAATCGCCCGTGCCTGCCATGAACAGGGCGCTGAACTGGCGTTTTCCTATCAGGGCGAAGCGCTCGGAAAACGGGTGAAACCACTGGCCGAAAGCGTTGGATCCGAACTGGTTTTGGAATGCGATGTCACCGACGCAGGGTCCATGGACACGCTGTTTGAAACCCTACAACAGACATGGGGCAAGCTCGATTTCGTCGTCCATGCCATCGGCTTTTCCGATAAGAACGAGTTGCGCGGTCGTTACGTTGAAACCAGCGCGGAAAACTTCCGCATGACGATGGATATCTCGGTATATTCCTTCACCGCCGTGGCCCAGCGTGCCGAAAAATTGATGCCCGATGGCGGCGCGTTGCTGACGCTAACCTATTATGGCGCCGAAATGGTCATGCCGCATTACAACGTAATGGGGGTTGCCAAGGCTGGATTGGAAGCTTCGGTCAAATACCTCGCCATGGATTTGGGCCCCAAGAACATCCGCGTCAACGCACTCTCTGCAGGTCCGATCAAAACCCTTGCCGCTTCGGGCATCGGTGATTTCCGCTACATCCTGAAATGGAACGAGCTGAATTCGCCCCTGCGCCGCAACGTCACCACTGATGATGTCGGCAAATCCGGCATGTACCTGTGTTCCGATCTCGCCTCTGGCGTGACCGGTGAAAACCACCATGTGGACAGCGGTTATCATGTCGTCGGTATGAAAGCCGAAGACGCGCCGGATATCGATGTGGTGGTGGGCCGCAAGTAGGCACCTCATATTGGCCGGTGGCTGACAAAATTATGTAAGTAAACAGTGGGCTGCAATGACGGCGCTCTATGACAAAATCGGTGTCAACTACGCTCAACACCGCCAACCGGACCCCAGAATTGCAGCCCGGATCAACACCGCCCTCGGGACTGCGAAAACAGTGCTGAACGTCGGTGCCGGAACCGGCTCCTACGAACCGGAAGGCCGCGCTGTAACAGCCGTTGAACCCTCCGCCGAAATGATCCGCCAACGCGCCGTCACGGCGGCCCCGGTGATACAGGCCAGCGCTGAAAACCTGCCCTTTGCCGATGACAGCTTTGATGCAGCCATGGCGATCCTCACGATCCATCACTGGACGGATCAGGCCCGCGGTCTCAGCGAGATGCGCCGCGTCTCCAGGGGCCGGGTTGTAATCCTCAGCTTTGATCCGGATTTCCGCAATTTCTGGCTGGCCGATTATCTGCCGGAAATATACCAAATCGACCAGAGGCAGATGCCCGGCCTGAGTGATTTCGATAGCCAGCTCGGACCGGTCAAAAGCATACCCGTCCCGATCCCACACGATTGCATCGACGGTATCCTATGCGCCTACTGGCGCAGACCAGCCGCCTACCTTGATCCGCAAGTGCGTGCCGGGTCATCAACCTTCTCCAAACTCGGCGATATCAGCAAACCCTTACAGCGACTGGAACAGGATATCGCAAGCGGTGAATGGGAACGCCGGTATGCTGATCTTCTTGCCAAAGAAGAATGTGATTTTGGTTATCACCTTGTGGTCGCCGAGTAGGCAAGGCGCAGTCAGCACTGCACTCTAAAACTCCGCAACCAGGTACCGGTTGCCATCCAAGACAATAACCGGCGGCACATTTTTCTTTTCAAACAAATCATACCCTTCGTGCAGATTCTCCCAGAACCCAATCCACCGGTTGCCGGTTTCCTGCGCAAGTCGTTCCGCCGTCATGCGAAACGGAAACGCATGAACCTGAAACTGCCGCTGTCCCTGTCGCAAGGCAGCTTCTGCCGGGACATAGATTTCCTCAATTCCCGCATCGGTCATGGCGTAACAGCCGATGGACAGGCAGTTGCCATGCACCATCAGATAACTACCGGTACGCTGATGTGCGCGATCATAAGCATTTGGAAACCCGAGGTTAAAAGACAGATGATAACTGCTGTTCGGGTTCAGCGCCGAAAGGCCCACATTATAGAACCCCTCCGGTGACTGCTGGTCGCCCTCTTTCAGCTTCGGGCCCAAGTCACCGGAATAATTGCAGATCGGGTAGGTGTGGAACAAAGAAAACGTGCTGTCAGCCTTCACCCAGACCTCCAGTTCGCGTTCCTCCTTGAAGATGCGAATGAACACCGGCGCGCCATGTTCCAGTCCTTTGGCTTCCAGCCGTTCCGCCAGTTCGGGCGTAACCCGGTCGCGTATTTCGCG
>JAAEUI010000079.1 GCA_024227475.1 Paracoccaceae bacterium
ACTTTTGGGGCCGCGGTTACTTTTCAACCACCAACGGTGCAATCACTGAGGGCGTTGTACTTCAGTACTTGGAAAAGCACATCTCAAATCCTACCGACGCCAGTCGGTAGTGGTTTAGTTAAAAATTAACACTCATAAATATAGTATTGACTGGGGTTCGTCGTAATCAACGCAATAAGACGTCGCAAATAACTGGATTTCTGGGGGCCAGGGGCCATATAAGATACGTCTGCGGTTTAACCAAGGGGAAGAATCATGAACTTTCATGACCCGGCTATTGAGACCAAAGTAAAGCACGATTCTGTTGACGAAAGGTTGACAGAACAACAGGCCCAAGAGGCGCTGAATACCTTGCGGCGATGGGCTTCCCAGCAGGACAGCACTGCATTTCCGAATGTTGAGCCGGGAGAGGCCACGGCCTATCTTGGCATGGGGCAGGATGACGGCTATCCGCTGTTGTCGCGCCGCTATCAGGACGATTTCGCGGTTGATGGCGCCTATATCGAGCAGCTGCCGGATTTGCAGAACGGGCCGTCGAGCCTCATTCGCGGGGCGAGGACCGCGATTCAGCACGTTGGGATTTCGAATTTCCGCCTGCCGGTGCGCTATCGCACGCGGGACAACGGTGACTTGCAGCTGGAGACTTCGGTCACCGGCACGGTGTCGCTGGAGGCGGAGAAAAAGGGCATCAACATGAGCCGCATCATGCGCTCGTTCTACAAATATGCCGAGGAGACCTTCAGCTTTGAAGTGATCGACGCGGCGCTGAGCGATTATGTGGCAGACCTCGGCAGTTTTGACGCGCGGTTGTAGATGCACCTGTCGTTCCCGGTAAAAAGGCAATCGCTGCGCTCGGGGCTGGAGGGGTACCAATACTATGATATCGCTCTGGAATCAGCGCGCAAAGGCGGGCAGAAAACCAAGATCATGCATCTCGATTATGTCTATTCCTCGACCTGCCCGTGCTCGCTGGAACTGAGCGAACACGCGCGGCAAACAAGGGGCCAGCTGGCGACGCCGCATTCGCAACGTTCGGTGGCGCGGATTTCGGTGGAGGTGCTGGAGGGCGAGGTGCTGTGGTTTGAGGATCTGATCGACCATTGTACACGCGCGGTGCCGACCGAGACGCAAGTCATGGTCAAGCGCGAGGATGAACAGGCCTTTGCCGAACTGAACGCCGCCAACCCGGTTTTCGTGGAAGACGCGGCGCGGCTGTTCTGTGAGCAGCTGGAACGGGATGCGCGCGTGGGCGACTTCCGCGTGGTGGCGAGCCATCAGGAAAGCCTGCATTCACACGACGCGATTTCGGTGTTGACGCGCGGCGCGTTGTTTGATGCTGAGAGCCTTGACCCAAGGTTGTTTGAGACGCTGATCAAGCGCGGGTAGGGCATTCTCCCTAACGTTAAGAACTCCGCTGCCCCGGCCTTGAGCCGGGGCCGCTTCGTTAATGGGGTCGGTCCGTTTCGTTAACCTGTGTGAACAAAAATTAACCATCAAAAATGGCCTGTGAGAGGCCCCGGATCGGAGTCCGGGGGAGCGTCCGGGGCAGCGCAAGAAATCGCCAAAACCGCTGTATGGAATGCGTATGGAAAGCGTATGGAATCCGTATGGCAGTTTGTGTGGTTTTGCGGGGATTGGCGGGATTTGGGGCAGTTTTTGCATCGCGCGCCGCGTTAACCCTCTTGTAAGGCGCGGGGCAGTTGTGATTGGTTTGGTAAGCGTTTGTTAATGGGATTTGAGCAGATGGCGGAGAAATTGAAGGACCCGAACCTGCCAGCCGGGGCAATTGTTAAGGAATTGGAGAACGGTGGGGCGATCCGCAATGACGGGGTGGAGTTGCAGCCCGCGAACAAAAACCGCTGGTATGTGCTGGCGACGATTTTTGGGCAGCAGGAAGAGGGGAAAGAGGCCTGGGAATTTGACCAGGAGCTGGCGGCACGAAACCGGCGTGCGTGGAATGGCTGGGCCTGCAGAGATTTGGATGCAGGGGCCCGCGAAAAGCTGGCGCAGAAGATCGGCCTGGCGGCGGAGGATCTGGCCCCACTGACGACGGCAGAAACGGCGGAAATTGAGGAGAGGTTCAAAGATAAACTTGGTTCCGGCGCGACGCTGCCGGAACCAGACGAGACAGTAGACCTGAAAACGACGTATATTAAGAAACCGTTAGGATTCGAAAAATACGTCGTTTTTAGGTCTGCCGATTTCCGTTCCGCGACGTTCGGCGGGGATGCCAATTTCAGTTCCGCGACTTTCAGTGGGAATGCCAATTTCAGTTCCGCGACTTTCAGCAGGCCTGCCTATTTCAGTTCCGCGACTTTCAGTGGGAATGCCTATTTCAATTCCGCGACTTTCAGCAGGCCTGCCTATTTCAGTTCCGCGACTTTCAGCGGGGATGCCTACTTCAGTTCCGCGACTTTCAGCGGGGATGCCGATTTCAGTTCCGCGGTTTTCAGCGGGTTTGCCGGATTCCGTTCCACGATTTTCAGCGGTTATATCGATTTCAGTTCCACCGTTTTCAAGTCAGCGACCCGGTTTGATGGTGGGCGGTTCCTGACGGCGGTTCCGCAGTTTCATGCAGCGGAGCTTTATGACGACACCACGTTTTCATTGTCGGAGGATTACCGGCTGAACTGGCCGAAAGTGAGTGGGGTGGAGTGGCCGATGCCGCCGGAGGCGGCTGAGGCATGGGAAGAGACTGTCATGCCCGCCGCCGAACAGAAACGTGCCTACAACCGGCTGCGCCTGTTTTATGACAATACCCTGCAGGTGGATGAGGCGATGTTCTTTCATCGCCGCGAGATGGCTTGCAAGCGGCAGATTGACGGGTTTCCGCTGAACCTGATTTACGCGGTTTACAGCGTGGTGTCGGATTATGGCTACAGCGTGGTGCGGCCCCTTGTTTTGCTGGCATTCCTCTGGATTGTTGGGGCTGGTGTGATGCTGGCGCACCTTGGGGCCGGTGGGCAGCAGCATGTGATGCAGTGGAAGGCTGCCGGGTGGAGCTTTGCCAATCTGTTTCCGTTTTTCGGGTTTCACCGGCGGTATTTCTCGGGCGGCGTGTTTGACGAATTGCCCGCGTTTCTGAACGGGGTTGGCGGGGTGCAGACGGTGCTGGGGTTTGTGCTGTTGTTTTTTCTTGGCCTTGGCCTGCGCAACAGGTTCCGGCTGCGGTAACAAAATTCCCGGATCGCTTGCGATCCGGTTCGCGCCTGACCTCTCGGGTTTTGCTTGCAAAACCCTGTCGGCAGCGCATTGCAAGGCAATGCGCGGGAGACCCGCCCCGTTACGCCAAAGGCGTGCCTCCGGCACGACGCGGGCGCGAAACGCCCACCCTCGGGACCGGGCGCGAACCTGTGTTGGTCTGCAAGTTACTGCCCCATTAGCTGTCATCCCCGCGAAAGCGGGGGCCCATTTTGACGTCATACGAGATTGTGCGAGGTCCCCGCTTTCGCGGGGATGACAGGGGTAGACGGCGATGGCTCCTCTATTGGCTTGTCACCATCCCCAGCACCGGCGCCATTTCGCGCAGCAGTTTGCGCTTCATCGCCCTTGGATAATCGTCATAGGAATTGGTCACCACCACAAACGGCAGCGGGCCGCTGGTGACGTTATTGTAGAAATACGCCACCGGGTCTGGCCGATGCCCGGTCACCACCAGCCCGTTGATGGTTGTGCCACGCAAGCCAATGCCAAGCGATACCGCCTGCACCGGCGGGCCGGAGTTGGATACCCCGTCGGTCGAGACATCGATGACCTTGCGCTTGCAGGGCACCGGGTTGCCGGGGAACAGGCTGTCAGCGTGCAGCAGGGCCTCAGACACCGAGGTATCGCTCCATAAGAACACCCGCTCGATGCGGGACAGTTCTTCAACGAAACTCAGCACCGAGGCCTTGTCGGTGAGGTGCCGCCAGCCCACCGTCTGATGCTGGTGCCCGGTGCCGCCCCACTGGCTGACCGTGACCATCACCCCGCCAGGCAACCAGGAAATCAGCTGAATGACCTCGTCATCAATAAAGGCGTGCGCCACGCCGTTGCGCATCAGCCGGTATTCCTGTTTGTCGACCGAGCGCGAGACATCAAGCGCCATTACCAGCGCCAGTTCGCAGGCGGTAATAGGTGGGGCCGGAACCGACAGCAAAGCCAAAATCAGGGCGAACAGTTTTGCGGGCATGGCCTTAGCGTAACGCCGGAACGTCCGAGCGCAAATCAATTAAAGGTGGGCAGGGGGCCAGCGCGGGCCAGTGCCGGGACCATTTCGCGCAGCAGTTTTTGCTTTATCGCATCCCGGTAGTCCTTGAACCCCACGGCGGTTTCGACAAAGGCAAAGCGGCCGGTGATGACCTTGGCGCGGTAATAGGCGGCCAGTTCGGCAATGCTGGCCTCACCGTACTGGATGCGGTTCGCTTCGATGCCGATCACCAGCCCGTTGACCACCACGCCCCGGTCATCCAGCAGCGGGCGGACCATGTCGGGCTCGGCACCGTCGTTGTTCTTGCCGTCGCCGGAAAGATCAAGCGTGTGCACCGGGCATTCGGCGCGTTCGTCAAACAGGGTCTGGGCGAACAGCATGGCCTCGCCGATGGCTGTGGGATGGGTTGCAGAGGCGCGGTCTCCGGTCAGCAGGCGGTGGGCGATCCTGTCCAGGGTCTGGGGGGTGTCGATCGAGGTCCAGTCGACCAGGAGATTCTGGTATTCCTGGCCGCTCCATTCAAATACCGCCAGTTCCACCTGATTGCCCGGCCCGCCGATCATGGCGGATATCACCTGTGGATCGGTCAGCGCCCAGGCCAGCCCCTGGCGCTGCAGCGCGTATTCGGCCCTATCAACCGAGGAGGACACGTCAAGGCCAAGCACCAGCGCCTGACGGCAGGCCAGCACCGGTTGTGTCAGCAGGAGCGCGGCTGTCAGGGTGATCCAGCTAAACCGCATCGGCCAGACCTGGGGTTGCGGTTTTGGCGCCGGGGTATTGTGGCTGGCGGAACAGGGCGTCGCGGTAAACCAGGGTGACAAGAAGGAAGCTGACGTAGAGGAGCAGGTACCAGCTGCCGAACTTGGCAAAGCCGACCAGCTGCCATGTCGCCTGGCCCTTATAGGCCCAGGTGCCGGTGAAAGTGCCGACGTTTTCAGCCAGCCACAGGAAGAAGGAGGACAGGAAGGCGGCGAGCGGCAGCGGCATCCAGCGGGGTTGCTTGCCGACAAAGAACCAGACGCGCGTGCGCCAGAAGATCAGGACGGTGGCGGCGAAAAGCGCGATGCGGATGTCATAGGTGAAATGGTGCCAGAAGAAATTGCCGTAGATCGCCAGCGCCAGCACCACGGTGATCCAGAACGGCGGGTAGGGGGCAAAGCGCATGTCGAATATGCGGATGACGCGGGCCATGTAGCTGCCGACGCAGGCGTACATGAAGCCGGAGAACAGCGGCACGCCGCCAAGCTTCACCAGCCCCGGTTCGGGGTAGTTCCACGAGCCCATGGACAGCTTGAACACCTCCATCACGGTGCCCACGATGTGGAATATCAGGATCACCTTGGCCTCGCGCCAGCTTTCCAGTTTCAGCACCAGGAACAACCCTTGCATGGATACCGCAAAGATGAACAGCGCGTCGTAGCGCTGCAGCGCCCAGTCGGGCTGCCAGATCAGCGAGGTGCCGATCAGCATGAT
The DNA here is from genome assembly GCA_024227475.1 of Paracoccaceae bacterium. Classification (GTDB taxonomy): domain Bacteria; phylum Pseudomonadota; class Alphaproteobacteria; order Rhodobacterales; family Rhodobacteraceae; genus Amylibacter. The sequence goes on from JAAEUI010000079.1 coordinate 5,663, forward strand.
GATGAACAGGATGCCAAACAGGCAGGCCCAGGCCTGTTTCAGCACGAACATGGTGAATTCCACCAGAAGTGCCGGGGTGCGGGCGCGGACCCAGTCGCCCAGGCGACGCTCTATTCGCAGGTTGTGTTTCATCGCGCGACGATCTGCTTGGTGACTTCGCGCAGCAGCTTGCGGCGGATGCGGTGTGGGTAGTCTTCAAAGGAATTGGCGGTCATGACAAAGGCGTTGGGTCCGGTGATTACATGTTTAGCGTAATAGCCGGTTAAATCCTCGTCGTCGCCCTCAATCGCCAGCCCGTTGACCACAAAGCCCTGTGCCGCCAGTGCCTCGCTCATGTGTTCGGGCGGCAGTCCTTCGTTGGAATAACCGTCGCCGGAAACGTCGATCACTTTGCGCTTGCACCCCGGCACCTGGGCGAACTGGTTGGCGGAGAACACCAGCGCCTCGCCGATGGCGGTGGAGAAATGCCGCCAGGTGCGTTCGGCGGCCTCGACCTTGTCGGCCAGCGCGGCGGCGTCTTCGGGGGTTTTGACCTGCTGCCAGGGCACTGCTATCGACTGGCGCGAATTTCCGGTCCATTGCACCAGCATGACGTAAGCATTTTCTTCGGCCAGCGCGTCGGCCACCGAGCCATCGCGCAGCGCGTCGGCCAGCCCGCCCATCTGCAAGGCATATTCGCCATCATCAACCGAACCCGAGACATCGACCGCCAGCGCCAGCGCCACACCGCAGGCCTGGGCCGCGGCCAGCCCGGGCAGGAGGGTCAAAAAAAACCCGAAAAGGGCAAAATAACCCTTCATCTTGCGGTTCCCCCTGACTTACTCTCTATATATAGTCTCACCCGATTCCCCTGACCGACGAGGACCATCATATGCCGCTTACCCCTGAACAACAGTCCGAAATCGACGCGCAAAGGGCGCAATCGAACACAACGATGCGAGCGACGGTGCCGGGGATCGAGCAGCATATGTACACCGCGCATCCGGTGCTGGATCATGGGTTTGTGCGGGTGATCGACTATATGGGCGATGACGCGGCGATCTGTCAAGCCGCCCGGGTGAGCTATGGCAAGGGCACCAAGACGATAACCAACGACGAGGGGCTGATCCGCTACCTGATGCGGCACTGGCATTCGACCCCGTTTGAAATGTGCGAGATCAAGTTCCACGTCAAGCTGCCGGTGTTCGTGGCGCGCCAGTGGATCCGGCATCGCACCGCCAATGTGAACGAATATTCGGCGCGTTATTCGATTCTGGACCGGGAGTTCTATATTCCCGCGCCCGAACATATTAACGCCCAGTCCGAGGTGAACAATCAGGGGCGGGGTGATGTGCTGGAAGGGGACGAGGCGGCGCAGGTGCTGGAGCATCTGAAGGCGGATTCTAGCCGTTGTTACGATCATTACGAGGAGATGATTTCACAGGACGGGCAGGCGGGGCTGGCCCGTGAGCTGGCGCGGATGAACCTGCCGGCCAATGTCTACACGCAGTGGTACTGGAAGGTGGATCTGCACAACCTGTTTCATTTCCTTCGCCTGCGGGCGGACACCCACGCGCAGTTTGAAATCCGGGTTTATGCCGAGGAGATTTGTCGGCTGGTGGCGGATTGGGTGCCGGCGGCTTACGGGGCGTTTTCGGACTACCGGTTGGGGGGGGCCAATATCTCGCAACGGGGGGTTGAGGCGTTGCGGCGGATGTTGCAGGGTGAGGAGGTGGACGCTGCGAGCGCTGGCATGAGTGCCGGGGAGTGGCGGGAGGTTTGCGGGGTTTTGGGTTGAGCGTTTCCAATGACGAGTTACTCAAGCTTGTGGAGGAGGTCGACCGAGACTGCGCCCTGAGTGGAATTCACCCTGCGCGGAGGTCGCTGGAGGTTCCAAAACGAGTATGCGAAAAACTCGGCATCGCCTTCGTGTTGGGCGCAAATACCAATCCTGATTTAGATAAAATTTCATCTGCCCATAAGTTCCTTTACCGCAGCGGTGACATGGGTATGGGTGCCGTTCATACCGGTGTCGCCTGCCACTTGGACCTGTTTTTTCGTGTGGATTTCCCGCTCATATATGGATCGGTTCAATTAGATTTTCTCAAGCAGACCGACGCATCTGAAAACCAACTGCGGCGAATATTCCAGCGAAAAGAAGATGGCGAAAAATTTCTGTCCAATATTGTGGATGTTTTCGACATCGGAGGGTGCATAGGGAATTATCACGGTTTTGAGCAACCAAATGGGATGCCAATGAGATACATGAGAATGGCTGCGTTTCACAACCAGGCTTTTTCGGCCACACTGACGGGAACATACAATTTGGCCGGTGCAGTACAGAGCTCGCTACTTTGCGCTGAGTTGTCAACTAAGGCGGCTCTACTTGATATTGGGAAAGATGAAGATTTTCTAAAAACTAGAATAGGGCATAACTTGGATACTGCTGTACAGGTTTTGCGGGAGGAGAGCGAGTTTGAGGTGGATCACCTTAGCAAGGAAATAGGAAAATTACCTCATTTCGTTAAGAGTCGGTATGAGGAAAAGAAATGGACCCGCCTTGAGTTGGCCGAAATAGCGTTGGCTTCACAGAGTATATTGGCCAATATTTGCAGAAAAGTATCTGGCGGATCATTCCAGCAGTTGCTAGATTCCCAAGCGAGTGACAAGCAAACGTAGCTAGCAAGCCGTAGGGTGGGTTTATTAATCCACCGTTCTGTCCTTTCTATTAACCTAAGCATCGGTGGGCTAAGCCCAACCCCACAACCCACACCACCGGGTCGCTTGCGGCCCGGGCAGCGACCGGCCCCGCCCCCCAGGGCGGGCGCTGCTCGCCCACCCTCGGTGCCGGGCGCTGCCCTGTGTGGGTGTGGGGCATTGGCTTTGGAATGGGTGTCATCCCCGCGCAAGCGGGGACCTCTTGCTGTGTCGTACGAGTTCGAGGGAGGTCCCCGCTTTCGCGGGGATGACAGTAGTGGGATGCGGCGACGACAGGAGTGGGATGCGGCGACGACAGGAGTGGGATGCGGCGACGACAGGAGTGGGATGCGGCGACGACAGGAGTGGGCTGCGGCGACGACAGGAATGGGATGCGGCGATGACAATAGTGGGATGCGGGGATGACAGGAGTGGGATGCGGCGCTGACAGGTGCGGGGCGGGGACGACAAGTGCGGGGCGGTTCGGTGTTGCACCGCCCTGGGCTCCGCCCGTTCAGGCCTGAAACGGTCCCCCGGGCCGTTTGCGCGACGGCCTTCACCCCGGCCAACATAACCGATTGCATGTTTGTCCGCTAAAAAGCTAAACAGAAGCCGCAGCAAAACAGCTGCGTGTCCGCCGGGCAATGGCGGGAATTTGACGGGGCCCTCGGCGCGCCGTTTCCGGAACCTGCCAGACGTAAGGGCTTTCATGAGCAAGACATTCACCACCAAGCGCATGCTGCAGTTCGGCGATTGCGATATTTCCGGCACTGCCTACTTCCCGGCCTATCTCGACATTCTGAACGGCGTGAACGAGGAGTTCTGGGCCCATCTCGGTTTTCCCTGGCACGAGATCATCTGGAAACAGCGCTGGGGGACGCCGACGGTCCATATCTCCAGCGAATTCTCCAGCCCGTCTTTTTTTGGCGAGGAACTGCAGTTTGATCTGACGGTGATCAAGATCGGCCAGTCTTCGGTGACGATCCACCACGAGATCAGTTGCGCAGGCGAAAAACGCTGGTCCAGCACCCAGGTGCTGGCGGCGAGCGATCTTGACAAGCATTGCTCGATCCCCTGGCCTAACGAGGTGCGCGCGGCGCTCGAAGCGGTCTGCGTGGGGCGCGGGCCGGAGCAGGCCTCGGCGCGGACCAGGACTGCCGAATGGCCGGCCCCAACGCTTGGCAAGGGCGAATGAGCGGGCGCTGAGGTGCAACCTGGGCTTCAGGCCGTGAGAGAAGAAAAACAACGCAACGAAAAACGCCCGCAGCTCGTGCTACGGGCGTTCAGTCTATAACCGATAAGATCGATTAATCGGCCAGTGCCAGGTTGCCAGCGGACGATTTGCCGTCGCGGCCCTGTTCCAGGTCGAAAGATACTTTCTGGTTGTCGTTGAGGCCGTTCAGGCCAGCACGCTCAACAGCAGAGATGTGTACAAACACGTCGTTGCCGCCATCATCAGGTGCGATAAAGCCGAAGCCTTTAGTTGAATTGAACCATTTCACGGTGCCATTAGCCATCCGTAGTCTCCTAAGTTAATACCACCCGCAAAATGCGGTGGTCTGGTGTCGTCGGGTCTTGTGTCTGAACCGGCGCCTGCTTTGAGGAGAAAACGGAACTGTGAAAGACTTACTTCACGGGGGCCTCATACCCTATTCTGGGCGCAGGGAAAGGATTTTCTTTGCAAACATGAAAAATGCCCGGCGGTTTCCTGCCGGGCATTCGAATTCGCGGGTCTCAAACGGGCCGAAGCCCGTTGAGATATTTATTCAACCAGTGCCAGGTTGCCAGCGGACGATTTGCCGTCGCGGCCCTGTTCCAGGTCGAAAGTTACTTTCTGGTTGTCATTGAGGCCGTTCAGGCCAGCGCGCTCAACGGCAGAGATGTGTACAAACACATCGTTGCTGCCATCATCAGGCGCGATAAAGCCGTAGCCTTTAGTTGAATTGAACCATTTTACGGTGCCATTAGCCATTCCGTAGTCTCCTAAGTGTTATACCGCCCGCGATATGCGGCGGCTTGGTGCAGTGGGTCTCTTATCGGTACCGAGGTCTGCAGCAAAGAGATAACGGAACGTGAAAGCCTTACTTCACGCTGGCCTCATAGCGGATTTTGACGAATTTGAAAGGGTTTTCTGCATCCAGTGTGTCATTTTGCCTGATCCGGTAGGCGTTTTATTGCCCGATCAGGCGCGTCAGAATGCAACAGTTGCGCCACGATCAGCGGGCTTAAGCTGACCCGCCACATTTGTGCCACAATCCCGGCAGACCCTTTTGCTACGCTGCTTCCCGTGCAGTCACGGGATGGTGACGCGGGTTGTGTTGCTCCTGACCGCTTACCGCACAGATGTATGGTAACCCCGAAAGGGGCAAGCGCTCCTTTCAACGAATGAAAAGGAGTGCCCCAATGTTCAAACGTATCGCCGCCGCGACCCTGGTGTTCGGCATGGCCGCTCTGGCCCCTCCGATTGCACAGGCCCAGCAACGCACCTGCGGGCCGCGGGACAATATCGTGACCCAGCTCAAAGAAAAATACGGAGAAGTCAGCCATGGTGCTGGCATGCGTTCGGCCACCCAGGTGCTGGAAGTCTGGTCGTCAAAGAAAACCGGCAGCTGGTCTGTGCTGATCACCGACGCGCGCGGTGTGACCTGCGTGATGGCTGCCGGGCAGAACTGGGTGGCAAACCCGGCATTTGATGAGGTCAAGGAGCCAGAAGCGTAAGCGGCTCGTGAGCAGTCATCCAAACAAAAAGGGCTCGTCAAACGACAAGCCCTTCAGAAACAAGTTGGCTTACTAGTTTAGTCAGCCAGTTTCAACTCACCAGCGGCCTCGCGGCCGTTGCGGCCGGTTTCGACCTCGTAAGAAACTTTCTGGTTGTCATTCAAACCTTCCAGACCTGCGTTTTGAACGGCAGAAATATGCACGAACACGTCAGATCCACCGGCATCAGGCTGGATAAAGCCATAGCCTTTGGTTGAGTTGAACCATTTCACTGTTCCGGTTGCCATTTCGGGGCACTCCTATAGATGTTCGCCACCGGCAACGTGCCGTGGCTGTGGTGTAGCTTGGGGTCTTTTGGTCGGGCCGTCGGCTACGTAGTAGAAGTCATCGGAACGGTGAAAGACGAAACTCACGCGCGAGTTATGCGCCAGAATAATGCGGATTGCAAATAATGTTGCAATTTGGGCCTGGTCAGCAGCGGGATTATGCTTGAAATGCGTGTAAAAATGTACGGCTTGTACGGGGAATGCGATGATACGGGTTTTTGGCCTGAAAAACTGTGACACCTGCCGCAAGGCGCTGAAAGCCCTGGCAGGGCTGACGGATGCGGTGGAATTTGTCGATGTGCGGCGCGATGGCGTTGCGCGGGAACAGCTGGCGGCGTTTTATGCGGTGTTTGGCGATGGGCTGGTCAACACCCGGTCCACCACCTGGCGCGGGCTGAATGCGGAGGAGCGGGCCGAGGAGCCACTGGCGCTGCTGGCCGCCTATCCCGCACTGATGAAACGCCCGGTGATCGAGCGGGACGGCGAAGTGTCGCTGGGCTGGGGAAAACAGGTTCAGGCCCGGTTTGCCCCTTGAACAGGTGGCTGCCATCCCCCAGATTCAACGCAACGGTGTCTCTGAAAGGACCTATTGAATGCGCATTACCGCCCTCCTGCTTGGTATTATCAGTGGCCTTTGGGGCATGCTGGTAGGGTTCTTTGGGTACGGATATACCGAGTTCGTGCAATGGTTTGGCGAAGTGCCGGACCTGATTGAACAGGTTGATAATGTTCAGAAAACCCGTGCTCTCAGCCTATTCTCACCAATTCTGGCGCTTGTGGGCGGCGGCTTGTCCGTGGCCCGGCCCCTGATTGGAGGAGTTTTGCTGCTTCTGTCATCTCTGGGCATGTACTGGGGGTTTGAATTCGGTGTTTTCACCATGTTCCCGATTACCATGTGCCTTGTGGCCGGAGCGCTTGCCCTTGGGGCGGGGTTCTCAAAGTCCGAGTAGGGCGTCAGCTTCGTGCCCGGCGCAATACCGCATCCGCAGAAATCGGCCCGGCACCTTTGACAATCAGGATCGCAAAAAGAACCATCCAAAGCAGGCGCTGATCCAGGATCAGCGAGCCGGAGGGGCCGTCAAACCAGGCGCCGATGGTCTTGGCGTCAACGCCATGGCCGGTGATGTCCACGATGGATTGTACAAAGACAAACCCGACCATCCCAATAGCGGCCAGCCGGGTGCAAAAACCGATCACGATCATCAAGGGCAGGATGAATTCGGCCCAAGTCCCCGCCATCACGATCAGCGTGTCGAGAAACCCGAACTGGCTTGAATCATAGCCAAGTTCTTCAAATTTTTTGGGGAAAACCTGAATATAACCATTGTCGGTGGGACGGAAGAAGCCCAAGAACCCGTCGCCGAGTTTGGTTTTTGCTGATTTCCAGAAATAGACCAGGAGGACCGCAGCGAAGGTGAACCGCGCCAGAGTTGGCAAAAACCAGGTGCCGAGAGCGCGGTTGATTGAAGAAAAAACACCGTCGTGCAGATTGATAATGGTGTTCATGGTGTCCTCGCTAGCCTGTTTTTACTATCAGTTCGTGTGCCAGCAGCAGGCTGATGGCGGCTGTAAGATCAAAGTCCGGTTCAGTGTGGGTGGCAGCATCATGCGCGCCTGACAAGCAATGGCCGGATTGCAGGCTTTGCAGAAACGTACCGGTCGCTGGCGAAATGACCTGCATGTCCAGATCAAGTTTTGGGCGGGTGATCAGAACCGTCTGGTCGCCGGGAATTGGTTTAGCTGCGCTATCTATCATATTGAATTCCCAAATAGATGCGATTGGATATTGGCTTGAGAGCAGGTGCATCGCGGGTGCCAGCGAAAAGTGCGTCTGCATCAACGTTGCTGGGGAAATCTTGCCAAGCGTATCGGGGCTGATAGCGGTGCAGTCTGCCGCGTGATAACTGGTGCGCCGCGCCAGTTCCAGACGGGCAACATCAGGCAGGTAGCCCAGTTTTTGCGCTGGTTTAAAGCCAGCGAGGAATTCGGGAAAGTCCTCTCCATAGAACATCAGCAGGGGTGTTTTGGGGGGGTGTTTGCGAACAAAAAATCCCGCCATTGCCCGGAAAAACTCGGCTCCTACCAATTTGTGCACCACCGGAAAGGCGGTTTCCATGGCGTCCAGCAGACTGAACACGACGTTATTGCGGTAGACATCGAACCGCTTGCCGGCGGGGTGACCTTCAGGATCAATAAGCCCGGCTGGGGTCGCCTGCTTAGGATCAAGCAGGGCTGAGGCGAATTCTGCCTGACCAACACTCATGCAATCACCCTTGCGTCTTGTCTGGCGAGAATCACATCTGCCTGCCGGGCCTCTTCGGCAAGCACGCCCCACTCGGGAATGTCATTGTCCCACTCGATCAGGGTTGGGCGCGGTCCGGAACGCGCAAGGGTGTATTCGTAGAGTGCCCAGACCGGATCGACCACTTCGCGTGAATGGCTGTCGATCAGCAGGGTTGCGCCTGTGTCATCGGCATCCTCTTCGTGGCCACCAAGATGGATTTCGCCCACCAGATCGAGGGGGAAGGCATCGATATAATCATTTGGTGCGAAGTTCTGGTTGGTGGCGGTGACGAAGACGTTGTTGACGTCAAGCAGCAGGCCGCAACCGGTGCGGCTGGCGACTTCTTTGAGGAAGTCGGTTTCTGCCATGTCACTTTCGGCAAAGGTGACGTAGGTTGACGGGTTTTCCAAGAGCATCTTGCGCCCCAGAACCCCCTGCACCTGATCGACGTGCTCAGCAACCCGCGCCGCGTTTGTCATGGTATAAGGCAGCGGCAGCAGATCATTGAGGAAATGACTGTCGTGGGTGGACCAGGCAAGATGTTCCGAAAACAAACCGGGCTCAAGCCAATCCACCAGATGTTTGAGACGGGCAAGGTGATCCTGATCCAGCGGCCCCTCGGCGCCGATCGACAGGCCGACGCCGTGGCAGGAGATCGGGAAAACCTCGCTCAGGTGTTTCAGCTGGGCGATGGGCCGACCGCCGTCACCCATGTAATTCTCGGCGTGGATTTCGAGCCAGCCGATGGTTTCCGGGTCCTTCAGGATGCCATCAAGGTGTTGTGCCTTGTACCCCACGCCCGCGCGATTGGGGATTTGGTCAGGGCGTGAGGGAGATTTATCCAGCATGCGAAAAGACCTCAGGGCGGATCTTGTTTGGTCTGTACCAGATTAAACCTGATCCGCCGGTCCAAGCATCTGGTGTTGTAGCGTTTCCCGGTTCGCTCGTGCTTTAAGCAAAACCGGAAACGCTCTGACAGCAAGGTTCTGGTATGCGAAAGGGCGGGCAGGCTTTGCACCGCCCCTGGCGAAATGGCTATTGTCAGCTCGGGATGTCTCGTTCGAGCGGTTCCAGAGAACCCATGCGGGCTGAGCCGTTGTCCATGGCTGGCAATTCAGCGGTTTCGCAGGCATCCGCTTCCACTAGCGTCCAGGCATTGCCCTGATAATCGACAGTCGATGTGCCGGCACAGGAGGTGCCAGGGCCAGCGGCGCAGCCGTTTTCACCGGCAAGAGCCACGCCGTAGCACTTCACTTTGCTACCCGCCGTGGCGGTATTTGCGTGGGCGGTCAGGGCGGCGGCGACTGCTGACGCAACGGCCAGAGATTTAACTGTTTTAGACATTTTTAGTCCTCTCCTGAGGGTTGTGAAAAATCTATCGCGTGCTGCGATGGGAGAGGGATAGCAAATCGGTTTCGTAACCTGCCACTCACATCGGCGTGACATAACAGATGGTTCAGCGAATGTTACAAATAGCTGGGGAAATCGCGGAAATGACGGTCTTGAACCAGCCAATACTGAAACATTGTTAGAGAAATTAACAAATGCTTGAGGATTGTTACCCCACGAAAGCCTTCTCCAGCACAAATTCAGCCGGCATGGAGTTGGAGCCTTCGTTCAGCCCGGCCGTCTCGCAGATTTCCTTGATGTCAGTGTTCAGCCCCATCGAGCCGCAGATCATCACCCGGTCGGTTTCCGGGTTGAGCAGCGGCAAGCCAAGGTCGGCAGCGACTGTACCGTTCTGTAACAGCTCGGTAATCCGTCCCGTGTGCGGACTGTCTTCGCGGGTGGTCGTCGGGTAGTATTTCAGCTTGTCACCGACAAATTCGCCGATCAGCGGATCGTCTGCCAGCGACGCCACCAGATCGCTGCCGTATTTCAGCTCGGCCACTTCGCGGCAGGTGTGGCACATGATGACTTCGTCAAAACGTTCGTACAAATCGGGATCGCGCATCAGCGAGGCAAAAGGCGCGATGCCGGTGCCGGTGGCGATGAAATACACCCGTTTGGCGGGCAGGAGGGCGTCCAGAACCAGCGTGCCGACGGGTTTGGGGCGGACGATGACCTGATCGCCGACCTTGATGTTCTGCAGTTTTGAAGTCAGCGGGCCGTCCTGCACTTTGATCGAGTAGAACTCGAGTTCTTCATCCCAATTGGGCGAGGCGATGGAATAGGCCCGCAACAGCGGCTTGCCGTTGTCACCCATCAGGCCGATCATCACGAATTCACCGGAGCGGAAGCGCAGGGATTGGGGGCGGGTCACGCGAAACGAGAACAGAAAATCCGTGTAGTGGGTTACCGAAGTGACGGTCTGGGCATTTGGGAGTACGGGCACGGCCTGCGCCTTTGCAGTATCGATAATGTTCTGTTCGGTCATGTTTACATCCTTTGAAGGGATTGCAAGGGGGCAATTGGTCGTTACGCAGGCTGTTGCAGCCGGTTGAGGTATGAATGATCCTGCCAGTTGGCACGGGATAGCCATTGGTCCACCGGCTGACGGTCTGCAAGGCATTGATCTATTTCAACTTCGTCAAAGCCACAGCGCCGGGCCATGGTGTATTGTTCAGCGATGACGTGGCCGCGGGCACGCAGGCGGCCCTTGTAGCCGAGAAGGCGCAGATGGCGGGCCAGCGAAAAGCCCCGGCCGTCAGCAAAGCTTGGGAAGGAGATGCGGATCATAGCCGCATCGTCGAAATAGGGCAGCAGCTGATCGGCGGTCACGGTGTTCGGCACGTCGAGCCCGTAACCGCAAGCCGGTTGCCAGGCGGCGGTCGTGGTGACATCCCAGTCGATCAGTTCGCGGGTCCAGTCGTCGGCAACAAAGCCACTGTCCTGTATCAATACAAACGTCATCTTGCCCTCCTAAGCTGCCTGTTCGGCGCCGTTTGCGCCAAAGTGAATGCCGCATTCAACCTTGTCGGCCCCGCGCCAGCGCCCGGAGCGTTCATCCTCGCCGGGTTTAACGGCGCTGGTGCAGGGGGCGCAGCCGATGGACGGAAAACCTTTGGCCACCAGCGGGTGACGCGGCAGGTTGTTGTTCTCGATATAGTCGCGCACGTCTTCCTTGCGCCAGCGGGCCAGCGGGTTGATTTTCATACGCGCATCACCGTCCGTTTCAAACAGTTCAAGTTCGGTACGGGTGCCGGCCTGAAACCTTTTACGCCCTGTAATCCAGGCATCAAACGGGGCCAGCGCCTGTTCAAGGGGTTCGGTTTTGCGCAGGGCACAACAGGCGTCCGGGTTGGCCATATGCAGGCGACCGTAGGGATCGGTTGCAGCAACGGCCCCCTTGGCAGCGCGCAGGGTCTTTACGTTGGTCAGGCCGAGTTTTTCGGACACGCTCTGCTGGTATTCGAGGGTTTGGGGAAACAGCATTTGGGTGTCGATGAACAGTACCGGCGTCGCCTTGTCGATGGTTGAGAGCATGTGCAGCAGCACAACGGATTCAGCCCCGAACGACGACACCAGCACGACACGCCCGATCATCGGTTCCTGCAGCGCGTTGCGCAGAACCGGAACTGCCGCCTGATGGTGGTAGATATGGTTAAGCATCTTGACCCTCTCGGGCAGGCTCAGACTGGCGGTTTCAAACGGCATGATGCATTCCTATTCCGCTGCGATCCGGGTGGCGGGGTAGAGCGCGGATTTAAACGGTGCCGCGCCCAGCCGCCGATAAGTCTGCAGGAAGGTCTCATCAGAACTTTCGCGGATGTCGAGGTAGGCGTAGATCAGGCGTTCGATGGTCGGGACAATTTCGTCATAGGCAAATCCCGGCCCGGCGTGTTCGCCGATAACAGCGGTTTCGGAGCCGTCACCGCCAAGGGTGATCTGGTAGTTTTCAACGCCAGCACGGTCGAGCCCCAGAATGCCGATGTGACCAACGTGGTGGTGCCCACAGGCGTTGATGCAGCCGGAAATCTTGATCTTGAGAGCGCCGATATCGTGTTCCAGCTTCAGCTCGTCAAACCGGGTGGCAATTTTCTGTGCCACGGGGATTGAACGAGCGGTTGCCAATCCGCAGTAATCCATGCCGGGGCAGGCGATGATGTCTGAGATCAGGCCGATATTTGCCGTGGCCAGACCAACCTCGCGCAGGGCGTCGTAAACCGCCGGGATGTCGCCTTTGTGGACGTGGGGCAGGATGACGTTCTGTTCGTGGCTGATGCGCAGTTCGTCGTGGCCGTATTTTTTAGCCAGATCCGCCATCACCCGCATTTGTTCACTGGTGGCGTCGCCCGGGGTTTTCCCGTGGGCCTTGATCGAGATGGTGAGGATATTGTAGTCCGGGTTTTTGTGGGTTGCCAGATTGGTATCGGTGAAAGAGCGGAAAGCTGCGTCTGAGTTCTGCTTATCAAGGAAAGCCTTGATGGGGGCGGAGGTATACTCCGGTTCGGCAAAGGCCTCCTTGATCTCGGCGAGCAGTTTCTGGTCGTTGCCGCCAAAAGCTGCGCGTTGAAGCTTAAACCGCTCTTCCACCAATTCACGAATGGTTTCGATGCCGTTTTCATGTACGGTGATCTTGATCCGCGCCTTGTATTTGTTGTCGCGGCGCCCGAGGAAATTATAGATCTGCAGAATGCTCTCGACATAGGGCAGCAGGTCTTGAGCGGGCAGGAAGTCGCGCAGCACCTTGCCTATCATCGGGGTGCGCCCAAGGCCGCCGCCAACCAGCACCTGGTACCCCGGATCACCGGCATCATTGCGTTTCAGGATCAGGCCCACGTCATGGGCCTTTATCACGGCACGGTCGTTAGGCGAGCCGGTGACGGCCAGCTTGAATTTGCGCCCCAGGAAGGCGAATTCCGGGTGATCCATCGACCATTGTCGCAGCAATTCAGCACTGGGGCGCGGGTCTTCAATTTCATCTGCCGCGGCGCCGGCGAAATGATCCGCAGTCACGTTGCGCACGCAATTGCCCGAAGTCTGGATCGCGTGCATCCCGACCTCGGCCAGCGCATCGAGGATATCGGGCACGTCGGTCAGCTTTGGCCAGTTGTACTGGATATTCTGCCGCGTGGTGAAATGTCCGTAACCTTTGTCCCACTTGTCGGCAATATCCGCCAGTTTGTGCATCTTGGCAGAGTTCAGTGTGCCATAGGGGATCGCCACCCGCAGCATATAGGCGTGCAGCTGCAGGTAGAGACCGTTCATCAGGCGCAGCGGCCGGAATTCGTCCTCGGTCAGCGATCCGTCGATGCGGCGCTGGACCTGGGCGCGGAACTGGCGGTTGCGTTCGGTGATAAAATCACGGTCAAAATCGTTGTATCTGTACATGGTTAAGCCTCAGCCTGTTTGCCGTGTTGGTAGTTTGACGGGCCACGGGTGCGGAATTCTTCGCGGAAATGAGTAGGAACGGCCCCCCCGGCGCTGCCTCGGGCGGCATTGGCCAGGTAGGGGCCGACGGCGATTTCCGGTTGCGATTGTGCCTGGGCCAGAAGGGCGTTTGCAGTCGCTTCGTCATCGATGAGAAGGGCTTCGCCGTGGTTGCCGACCCAGCGATCATCAGCGTTCCAATAGATCACGTCGCCATTGATCAGGTGGTTGGCGGTCAGAACTTTCGGGGTGAACTTGCGGACCATTACGCAGCCTTTGCGTTGAGGGTGGGGTTTTCGCTCACAAGGTTGAGCGTTGCCGGGGTGGCAGGGGCGCCGGGGACCAGAGCCCAATCGATACCGGCGGCCTCCAGTGCTGCAATTTCCTGCTCTAAGAGGACAGAACGCACCGGCGAGCCATACAACAGCCGCGCCACCTGCAAACCGTTGTCTGCGTGGTGGATACCCGCCTTTGCTGCTTGTGAATGGGTCGCGCCGAGCACCATGGCCTCGCGTCGGGCGAGATCCAGAATTCCGGCGCTGATCTGGCCATCATGGATCACCAGGTCGGCTTGGTGAAGCAGGTTGCGGGCTTTGAGCGTAAGCAGCTCGGGATCGCCGGGGCCGGTTCCGATCAGATGGACAATGCCGTGGGGTTGGCGGTTTTGCAGCGCGTCATCAAGCAGATCGGACAGGGTTTCAGAAGCTGCCGTTTCGCCGCCTTTGGCAAGGGCTCGCGGGCCGTGGTTGAAAAAGAACTGCGACCAGAAATCACGGCGGGCCCGGCCCGTGGCCAGGGCCTTTGCGGTGGGGCGGAAGGCCTGGCCGATTTGGGCGAGGCGGCCTAGCGAGGTTGGCAGCAATTCCTCGATTCCAGCTTTGATTTTACGGGCCAGCACCGGGGCTGCGCCTTCGGTTCCTATGGCGACGGTAACGGGTGAACGGTCCACGATGGCAGGGGTGACAAAGGCGCTGTCCTGGAGATTGTCAACGATGTTGACCAGAGCGCCTGCCTTGCGGCCAAGTGTGGCGGTTTGGGCGTCCGCCCTGGCATCTTCCTGCGCGCAATAGAGCAAAGCTGCGCCAGACAGATCGCCCGATTGCGCCGGGCGGGCAAAATGCGTCAGCCGGTTCTGTGCAGCCCATTGCGCAATCGCCTCGTGCGGTGCATCGCTGAAAACCACGATGTCAGCCTCAGTCTTCAGAAGCAGGCGCAGCTTGGCGACGGCGGGTTCGCTGCCACCGGCAACCACCACTTTGCGGTCCTGAAGGTTAAGGAAAATCGGGAAATGTTTCACATCCGGCTCCGTTGGGGTTTCTGACTTTGCATTAATTTGGCCTTTGTAGAACATTTTTCCAGTTTTATTACTAGGAGTGCTAGTAAATAAGAATGTTGTACTATATAGGGCCATCAAAACGTATGTTTGTCCTAAAATGGAGGAAAACACAGAATGGCTGCCGCCCTTGATGCGATTGATCGGAAAATCCTTGCGGAATTGCAGGAAGATGCGTCGCAATCGCTTGATGAAATCGCCAAAAAGGTCGGGGCGTCGAAAACCCCGGTGTGGAACCGGATCCGCAAGCTGAAAGAGGCCGGGATCATCGGGCGGCAGACGGTTATTCTGGATGCAGACAAGCTGGGGCTGGAGGCCTGTTTCTTCGTTTTGATACGCACCTCCGAGCACGAGCAGGGCTGGCAGGAGAAGTTCCTGAAAACGCTGAAAGATCGCCCGGAAGTACTGGAGGCGCACCGGCTGGCCGGCGACATCGACTATATCCTGAAAGTACGGGTGGAAAACGCCAAGGCCTATGATGTTTTCTATCAGGCGCTGATTGCTGAGGTGAAGATTTTCAACGTCACGGCGTTGTTGTCGATGGAGGAGATCAAGGCGACGACCGTTTTGAAGGTGTGAGAGGGGGTAGAACCGATAATCTGGCCGCACAATACCTGTACCGAACGCATAGCGGACATTCGAAATCGGAAATTGTGCCATGCGGAATTTTCAAGCACACAGCCCGAAAGAAAAACCAATCGCTCCTTCGGGAAAGGGTGTCACAATGGTCAAAAATATCAAATTCCGTTTAAGCCTTGGGTATCTGCTGGTAAACATCAAATCATCGGTTGTTGCAGAGGTTGAACGCTTTCAGGCCCTGAACGCATCGACGGCTGCGGTTTTGGCATTGCCAGTCGATAGGTCCAGAAGCTCGCTAACCCTCAGTGAGAAACTGAAAACCTGACCCTGTGGTTAAACGCTGGGCTCCCACTTGCCGTTTACAAAAGACGCTTCCCGGTCCCCCGGCCAGGGCGGCATTGAAATGCAGATGAATTTCAGGTCTGCATCTGAAACATTCCGGTACTGAAAGGCTGCGCCGGCCGGAATGTCGATTTAAACGCCCGGCTCAAGCACCGTAACTCGCTCTTCTTCTACGGTTTTTCGCCAGATTTCGCCGCGTCCTTCCAATACAAACCAGAATTCGCTGACCGAAGCATGAACCGTTGCGCGGTTAATTTGATGGGGCGGAACTGTGCTGTGGATCATGTTCCCGGACGGCCCGTCCATGAGGAAACGAATGTCAGCCCCGGCAGGTGATTTGGCCTCTGGCCTGTTTGGAATGGTGGTTTGTTTCATATCAAAGGAGACTACTTCCCTCCCATCCCTTCAGCCTTACGCCGCACAATCACACTTCTCAGATCGTGCATCGCCAACAACAAGTCGTCCGCAAACATGTCAATCTGCTCGTCGGTTGCCCGGGTCTGCACCCATTGGGCGGTCAGGTTGAGGTGATCTGTTGTGCGTCTGAGGTCGTCTATCCGGCGTTCTTCGACCACCTTGCGCCGCTCGACGATCCAGGCGTCGATCTGGTTGCGTTCCGCGGCGGTGGGCACTTGATCGCCTTGCGGTTTGACATCACCGCTGCGCACATTGATGACAGCAATCTGCTGCATATCGAGCCGTCGCTGGCGGTTTTCGGTATCCACACGATAAACCGCGGCGCCGTTTTCACGCACCCGGAAAAACAGGTTGTTGATTTCTGTCATATTGCTCTGCCTGCCCCAAAACCCATCGCGAGTGAGGGAAGCAAAAAAAGCCCGTCAGGTCAATGCGGCGCAGAATTTCTGGATGCGGGTGCAGGCCTCGATCAGGTCCTCGTCCGATTTGGCGTAAGAGACGCGGAAATTCGGGCTGAGGCCGAAGGCAGCGCCAAACACGACGGCAACGCCCTGATCGTTCAACAGTTCGGTGGCAAAATCTTCGTCATTTGCAATGATATTGCCTGATGGGGCGGTTTTGCCAATGCACTGGGTGATCGAAGGGTAAACGTAAAACGCTCCATCGGGCTTGGCGCAGACCACGCCCTCTGCTGCGTTCAGCATATCCACGACCAAATCCCGGCGCCGCTCGAACACCGGGCGGCTCGTGGAGATATAGTCCTGAGGTCCGTTTAGCGCCTCGACAGCGGCCCATTGGCTGATGGAGGAGGGGTTAGAGGTGCTCTGGCTCTGAATCTTGCGCATCGCGGCGATCAGGTTTTCCGGGCCGGCGGCATAACCAATGCGCCAGCCGGTCATGGCATAGGCTTTGGAGACGCCATTTACAGTCAGTGTCCGGTTACATAGCTCCGGCTCCACCTCTGCCGCGGTGCAGAATTCGAAACCGTCGTAGGCCAGGTGTTCGTACATATC
This sequence comes from Paracoccaceae bacterium, assembly GCA_024227475.1. GTDB lineage: Bacteria > Pseudomonadota > Alphaproteobacteria > Rhodobacterales > Rhodobacteraceae > Amylibacter. Next base: position 22,664 of record JAAEUI010000079.1, read on the forward strand.
ATCCGTCATCACCCAGACATGGGGATGGCGCAGCAGAACGTTGGTCAGTTCTTTCAGTTCTTCGCGGTTGTATCCGGCACCGGTGGGGTTGGAAGGCGAGTTGAAGATCAGCCATTTGGTTCGCGGGGTGATGGCGGCCTCAAGCTGGTCTGCGGTCAGTTTAAAATTGGTCTGAATGGAGGCCTCCGCAAAGACGGGTTCTCCCCCTGCCAGCAGCACCATATCGGGATAGGACACCCAGTAGGGTGCCGGGATTACCACTTCGTCACCTGGATTAAGAGTCGCCATTAATGCGTTGTAAAGAACCTGCTTTCCACCGGTTGAAACCGAGATCTGCGCAGGTTTGTAGCCCAGGTTGTTATCGCGTTTCAGCTTTGCGCAAACCGCCTGTTTCAATTCCGGGATGCCATCAGGCGCGGTGTATTTCGTTTTGCCCGCATCGATCGCCGCTTTAGCTGCGTCCTTGATGTTATCGGGCGTGTCAAAATCCGGCTCCCCGGCGCTGAGCGCAATGATGTCACGCCCCGCAGCTTTCAGTTCGGCAGCTTTGGTTGAAATCGCAATCGTGGGCGAAGGTTTTACGCGCGACAGGGTTTCTGACAGGAAAGACACAGGAAGACTCCACAATTGGGTTCCTGCCACCTCATAGTCCCGGGTCCCTGTGACTGCAAGCGCAGTTAAGGGCCCGTCCGGGCTTGAGCCTGAAACCCCACCGTGCCATTACCAATACGGATTGAGGCTGAGAGAAACAGACAATGACCGAGACCAGAGAAACACGTTTGCGCCGGTTGAAAATGCGTTCCTGGCGGCGCGGGATGAAGGAAATGGATCTTATTCTTGGCGGGTACGCGGACACTGAAATGCCTAAACTGGATGACGCCGCGCTGGACGCGCACGAAACCCTGATGGAAGAAAACGATCAGGACCTGTACCTTTGGGTCTGCGGGGTCGGCGAGGCTCCGGAACCGCTGAAACCGGCCCTGGAGCGGGTTTCGGCCTATTTGCAGCAAAAACAATTCTAATACCTGCAAAAAAACCCAACAGTTTAACTTGTTGTTCGAACTTTTCCGCCAAAACCGAATTCGAGCAGTACTTGGCGGAGATTATTCATGAGCATTCACGCGGCAATGCAAACCACCGGAAAAACCCCTCAGGGGGCAGAGTTTCTTGCCTCCTATCTGGAAACCCTTTCGATGGTGGAACGCCTGCACCGGCTTTTGCTGGACGTTATCAAGGACGAGTTTGAACGCCTAGGACTGCTCGACATCAACTCGGTGCAGGCGTTGCTGCTGTTTAACATCGGAGAGAATGAAGTAACGGCAGGAGAGCTGAAATCGCGCGGATACTACCAGGGATCCAACGTTTCCTATAATCTGAAGAAACTGGTCGAAGCGGGATATATGCACCATCAGCGGTGCGAGATTGATCGACGCGCTGTCCGGGTTCGGCTGACGGAAAAGGGCCGAAATATCCGCTTGATCGTTAATGAGTTGTTTGAGCGGCACGCCGGTGGGATGGACCAGAAGGAAGTAATCGGCGAGGTTGGTTTGCAATCGATCAACGCCGTGCTGCGCCGGGTGGAGCGGTATTGGACAGATCAGATTCGGTATATCTATTAACCGCCTGAAAGCTATTGAGTTTCAAATTTCTGATGCCCCTTGGGCAGGCGTTCACCAAAAATTTATTCGGTTTTTTGAATGCGGCGTTTTGTGGTTTGCCATTTTGTGGCAAAGTGGCCTATAAAATCCCTCGGGCATGTCGCGCTGAAACGGATCCAAAAGAGTGCCGCGACGTGTCTTCCTGAAATGGTAGAGTCTGATGCAGGCCCCTACCACTGCGGGAACTGATGAAACGCGTCACTCTTTAAATTCAGGATTGGGCCCGGCATGAACTACAATGATCATATTGACGCTGCACTCACCTCGTTGCATGACGAAGGCCGCTATCGCGTTTTTCAGAACATCCGCCGGATTAACTCCCAGTTCCCTAAGGCGATCTGGACGAAACCTGATGGCAGCCAGAAAGAAATTACCGTCTGGTGCGGCAATGACTATCTGGGAATGGGCCAGCATCCGGTTGTGCTGGACGCGATGAAGGCGGCGGTTGATGCTGCCGGTGCGGGGTCCGGGGGCACGCGGAATATTTCGGGAAACACCGTTTACCATCAGGCGCTTGAGGCCGAGTTGGCGGATTTGCACGGCAAAGAGCGGGCAATTGTCTTTACGTCGGCCTATAACGCGAATGAGGCGACGCTGTCTGTTTTGCCAAAACTGTTCCCCGGGATGGTGATCCTGTCTGATGCGCTGAACCACGCATCGATGATCGAAGGTATCCGGCATGGCAATTGTGAGCGCCATATCTTCCGGCACAACGATGTGGATCATCTTCGCGAGTTGCTTGAAGGTTTGCCCGCTGACGCGCCCAAACTGATAGCTTTTGAATCAGTGTACTCGATGGACGGCGATTTTGGTCCCATCGAGGAAATTTGTGATCTGGCGGAAGAATTCAATGCACTGACCTATATCGACGAGGTCCACGCTGTTGGCATGTATGGCCCGCGTGGCGGTGGCGTGACAGAGCGCGACAATCTGGCGCACAGGATTGATATCATTAACGGAACCCTGGCCAAGGCCTATGGGGTGATGGGCGGGTATGTTGCCACATCAGACCGCATGGCGGACGCTATTCGCTCTTACGCACCGGGGTTCATTTTCACCACCTCGCTTCCCCCGGCAGTGGCGGCGGGAGCACTGGCTTCTGTACGGCACCTGAAAACCGACACGCTGCGTCGTCAGGCGCAACAGAATATGGCAAAAACCCTGAAAAGCCGGGTGCGTGCGCTGAGCTTGCCGCTGGATGACCACGGCAGCCATATCGTGCCAATCCACGTCGGCAACCCGGTCAAATGCAAGATGGTGTCGGACATGCTGCTGGAGGAATATGGGATCTATGTGCAGCCGATCAATTTCCCGACTGTTCCGCGCGGCACCGAGCGGTTGCGCTTTACGCCATCGCCGGTTCACACCGATCAGCTGCTGAATGAGCTGATTTCCGCCTTAGACGCGCTTTGGCGCCAATGCGCGTTAAACCGTATGGACATGACCGGTTAACCCACCTAAAGCCTTTCCACATTAACTTGAGACAAGTTGATGTGGAAATCGCCGATGCGCAACACTGATAACTTGGCAAAGACCTCTGCATAATACAGGATTCCTTTTAGGAGATTGATTTTGTATCCTGGATCAAGGTTTTCAGGATGAACGCATGGATATTTTCTTACAGGAAACGGCGCGTCGGATTGGGGATGATGATGTGCTTGCGAAGGTGG
>JAAEUI010000080.1 GCA_024227475.1 Paracoccaceae bacterium
CCTCCGGCGCATCGGGGCCAGAACATTCGACCACCTCTTCAAAGCGATCGGCGACATTTGTGACCTCTACACGCCAGAAGAATGCTGGAACTACTTCAAAGCCGCAGGATATGTGTCAACGTAATGTGGAAACGCTTTAATGCAATATTAATCATTCTGGTACGGCAGCATTACAAACAACTGTCGGTGCACAGTTTCCGGCCCGGCAACTGTTTTTGTGATTTTTCCTAGTTTTTTAACGATTTGGAAACGGTTCGTACACTTCGGCCTTTCGTTATCCCCTGAGAAATCGGGGCGATTCGCACCCTGACTCCCTTGCCAGACGCCTTGCTATCGCCTACGTGCATCGCTACGGTCGCGCCGGTTTCATTTGCCGGTGTTTTGAGCCCGGAGACAACACGAGGAATTCGACTATGTTTGCAAGCCCAGCTTACGCACAGGCAGCCGGTGGTGGTTTTGGCAGCTTTAGCGGTTTTGTCCCGCTGATTCTGATTTTTGCCATCATGTACTTTCTGATGATCCGCCCGCAGCAGAAAAAGATGAAGGAGCACAAAGCCATGGTCGCGGGTTTGCGCAAAGGCGATCAGGTGGTGACCGCAGGTGGCCTTATCGGCAAGGTAACCAAGGTCAAAGAAGGCAATGAAGTTGAGGTTGAACTGGCGCAGGGTGTAAAGGTCCGCGTTGTGCAATCGACCATCGGTGATGTGATCAACAAGACCGAACCGACCAGCTGATAACCCAGATTCCGAACGGAAATAACGATGCTTCAGTTCCCCCTGTGGAAGAAAACCCTGATCTGGGGCTTGTGTGCCTTGGGGATTCTTCTGGCCATGCCCAATGCGTTTTACAGCAAAGTTGAACAGTATAACGATGCCAATGCGGCGTTGGAGGCTGGCGCTGCCACAACTCTAGAACTGGAGGCCAAAGCGACGCAATGGCCGGGCTTTTTGCCGTCGTCGCTGGTCAACCTGGGGCTCGACCTGCGCGGTGGGGCGCATTTGCTGGCTGAAGTACAGCTTGACGAGGTTTACGCCGCTCGGATGGACGGCAAATGGCCGGAAGTGCGAGATGCGCTGCGTGAGGAACGCGCAACGATAGGCTCGATCCGGCGTCAGGACGGTGCGGATGATGAACTGCGTGTGAAAATCTCACAGCCCGAAGCGATTGATCAGGCGGTGGGGATTGTGCGTGCTCTGGCCCGCCCGGTGGGGACCCTGACAGGGGCAACCAGCACTGATATCGACGTGCGGGCTGAGGGCGATGAAATTGTCGTCACCCTGTCGGAAGCGGAAAAAACCGCCACCGACCAGTTAACCATGGAGCAGACGCTTGAAATCATCCGCCGCCGGGTGGACGAGGCCGGAACCCGCGAGCCAACAATTCAGCGCCAGGGCGAGGATCGGGTGCTTATCCAGGTGCCGGGGCTGGGGTCGGCTGAAGAATTGAAAGACCTGATCGGCAAGACCGCCAAGCTGACCTTTCACCCGGTCAAAGAACGCACCAGCGACGAGAACACCAGATTGCAGTCCCGCGAGATACTGCTGCCCGCTCAGGATGAACCGGGCATATTCTACGTTCTTGAAAAAACGCCGGTTATTTCAGGCGATCATCTGATTGATGCGCAACCATCGTTTGATCAGAACAGCCAGCCAGCAGTGAGTTTCCGGCTGAACCCGGCGGGCGGGCGGATATTTGGCGAGTACACAGCCAGCAATATCGGCAGCCTGTTTGCAATTGTACTCGATGGTGAAGTTGTATCCGCCCCGCGGATCAATCAACATATTCCTGGCGGTTCCGGGATCATCACCGGGCGTTTTGCGCAGGAGGAAACCACCAAATTGTCGATCCAGCTCAGGGCCGGGGCCTTGCCTGCCAAGGTCACGTATCTGGAAGAGCGCACCATCGGCCCGGAACTGGGGCAGGACAGCATTGATGCGGGGCGGATCGCCTGTGTTGTCGCCTTTGCCGCTGTGCTGGTCTTCATGGGGCTGAGCTACGGGCTGTTCGGTATTTTCGCCAATATTGCGCTGATTATCAACGTCGGCCTGATTTTTGGGTTGCTGAGCGCCATTGGTGCGACGCTGACATTGCCGGGGATTGCAGGGATTGTTTTGACCATTGGTATGGCGGTTGATGCCAACGTGCTGGTGTTTGAACGCATCCGCGAGGAGCTGAAGTCGGCCAAAGGCCCGGCGCGGGCCATCGAACTGGGCTACGAGCGGGCTTTTTCGGCCATTATCGACGCCAACATCACCACGCTGATCGCCGCTGTGATCCTGTTCATCATGGGCTCGGGCCCGGTACGCGGGTTCTCGATCACGCTGGGGCTTGGGATCATCACCTCGGTGTTTACCGCCATCTGGGTGACACGGTTGCTGATTTCCATGTGGATGGAACGCCGCCGTCCAAAAACGATTGAAGTGTGAGGGAGCAAAGATATGCGTTTGAAACTGATTCCCACAGGTACAAAGTTTGATTTCTTCGGCTTGTCAAAAATCACCTTCGGGGCGTCTGTTCTGGCAATGGTCGCGTCGATTGTGCTGTTTTTCCTGGTTGGGCTGAATTACGGTATCGATTTTCTTGGCGGCACCACCATCCGCACTGACAGTGCGATTGCTGTGGATGTCGGGGACTATCGCGATGCACTGGCTCCTTTAGACCTAGGCGATATTTCTATTACCGAGGTTTTTGACCCAACCAAACCCGATCAAAACGTCGCTCAGATCAGGATTCAGACTCAGGAAGGCCAGGAAGCGGCAACCACCGATCTTGAACGCGCCGTCAAGGATGCATTGCGAAAGGTCGATCCGGAAATGAAATTTCTGGAGTGGTCAACCGTCGGCCCGAAGGTGTCCGGTGAGTTGACCCAAACCGCTGTAATTGCTGTAGTTTTGGCGATTTTTGCGGTGCTGTTTTACATCTGGCTGCGATTTGAGTGGCAGTTTTCGGTGGGCGCGGTTGCTGCGCTGATCCACGATATTGTGCTAACCATCGGCGTCTTCAGCCTGCTGCAGATCAAGTTTGACCTCGCCATCATCGCCGCTCTGCTGACCATCGTCGGTTATTCGCTGAACGATACCGTGGTGGTGTTTGACCGGGTCCGGGAAAACCTGCGCAAATTCAAGAAAAAGCCGCTGAAGGAAGTTCTGAACCTGTCGATCAATGAAACCCTGAGCCGGACGGTAATGACATCTGTCACCACGCTGATCGCTCTCATCTCGCTGTTCGTTCTTGGTGGTGACGTCATCCGTGGCTTTGTTTTTGCCATGATCTGGGGTGTCGTCGTGGGGACCTATTCATCGGTGTTCGTGGCGTCCAATATCCTGCTCAGGCTGGACGTGAAACGCGACTGGTCTAAACCGGATGCAAACACAGGCAACCAGTTCGCCAATATCGACGCGTGATCGGCTTTATTCAGCAGTCGGTTGGATTTGACGGTCTTTTGGTTCTCACCCTTGCAGTAACCGCTGCAGGCCTGGTGCGTGGCTTTGCCGGGTTTGGCACCGCGATGGTGTTTGTGCCAATCGCTGCCATCGTGGTGGAGCCAATCCACGCTATCCTGATGATGATGACCTTTGATATAGTCGGCCCGATTGCGCTGTTGCCCCGGGCCTGGCGTGATGGCGAACCGCGTGACGTCAGCCTGTTGGCCGTTGGCGTGGTGATTGGGCTGCCCTTTGGCGTTTATCTGCTGACGCAGATGGAACCGGAGGTTTTCCGCTGGCTGGTCAGCACTTTGGCGCTGATGTTGCTGGTTTTACTGGCTTCGGGCTGGCGATACCGCAACCCGTTGTCCGGGTTGGCAACAAGTGCAGTGGGTGTGGTTTCCGGTTTTTTAGGCGGCGTCGCCGCGCTGCCCGGACCGCCGGTGATCCTGAGCTATATGTCGAGCCCCCGTCCTGCGCGGGTCATCCGTGGCAATATGATTATGTTTCTGTTTTTGGTGGATATTCTGGCTTTTACCGTTTTTGGGCTGAAAGGCCTTCTGGTTGTTCTGCCACTGGCTATCGGCGCCTTCCTGATCGTGCCTTACACTTTGGCGGGTTTGCTGGGGCAGTGGATATTTGACCCCGACAAAGAGCACCTTTACCGCCGGGTCGCCTACGCTATTATCGCAATCAGCGCGGTTTCCGGGATGCCGTTGTGGAGCTGACGAACAATGCAACTGAATGAAATCACCTACGAGGGCCAATCGCCGGTTGAAGGGTACGGGCCGGGCTTTTTCAGGGTGTCTGGCCAGCTTCACCAAGGCGCAATTCTGCTTAGCCAGCAGGGACTGGCCCGCTGGGAAGGAACCGCAGAAACAGCCAGCCTGCTGTCGCTTGGGAGTGGTGCGGACGTTGTTCTTATCGGGACAGGGTCGGAGTGCGTGCCCTTGCCAGCGGACCTGAAAGCCGAACTTGAAGCTAATGACGTTCCTTATGAAATCATGGCGACACCCTCGGCCTGCCGCACGTACAACGTTCTGCTGGCAGAGGGTCGCCGGGTCGCTGCGGCTTTGCTGCCGGTATAACGCCGCCTTAGATGTTCGCGAAGTAATTCTCCGCCGCCCAATCGGTGCGTAGTCGCGCGCTTTCATCAGCAAAAAAGCGGGCCAATGGCGTGATTGATTGGATCCGGTCTACCCGGAAATGCCGGAAATCCTGCCGTAGTTCACACCAGGCAGCCAGCAGGTTGACTTCGGCAAAATAGGCCAGCGCCAGGGGCAGAATGCTGCGCGTGGAGGATGCCTCGTCAAGGCTCAGGTAGGTAACCTCCAGCGCCTGTGAGTTACGGATTGCGTCACGAAGTTCCGACAAAAGCCCGCCGCCCTCCGCTTCGACGCCATAAGAGGAAACCACAAACCGGGTTGGTGCATCATCTATCGCTTCAATTTTATTGGCGACGCGGGACGCAGCCCGTTGCAAACCGGCGTCCCCGGTGCGGCGCAGCAGGGACAGGCCGACCACGATGGCTTCGATTTCTTCTGTGTCAAAGTTCAGTGGTGGCAGGTCATAGCTTTTGCGCAGGATGTATCCGACCCCGACCTCGCCATCAATCGGTGTCCGCCGCGCCTGCAAGGCGGCGATATCCCGGTAGACCGTGCGCGGCGTTACCTCCAGAATCTCGGCAAGCTCGGCCGCGGTAACCGCGCGTTCTTTCTGGCGTAGGATTTGAATGATTTCAAAGAGTCTCTCGGCGCGTCGCATGGTTTGGTTCTATCCTATCACTACTGACATCATGCTGTCAGTATAGGGCAGGTAGCAAGGGAAAACCCATACGAGGATCTTCCCTGAATGCGCAATCTCTCAGAACAGCAAACCGGCATTCTACTGGTTACCGTTTCAGCCTTTGTCTTCTCCACAGCCGGTCTGTTTGTGAAATCGGTTGAGGCCGGAGCCTGGGAGGTGATTTTCTGGCGTGGGGTGTTTTCCATCGGGTTTTCGCTGGTTTTTGTGCTGATGCGGCGCCGATTCAGGCAGGAGTTTGTCCAGATTGGCAAACCTGGCCTGACTGTCGGCGTACTGAACGCTCTGGGGACTGTGGCATTTGTTCCGGCTTTTAAACTCACAACCATCGCAAATGTGACGCTGATCTATGCCGCCGCCCCGCTTGTCGCCGGTGTCCTTGCCTGGGTGTTTCTGAAAGAGCGCCTCAACATCCAGCGGATACTCGCGATTTTTCTGGCGATGGCGGGAGTTGTGGTAATCGTCTCTGGTTCACTTGGCGCGGTGAATATATCTGGCGATCTGCTGGCACTCTGGATGACCTGCGCCCTGGCGGTGATCATGGTGATGTACCGAGCGTTTCCCGGCACCCCGGCAACCGGCCCCGTGGTTGTCTCTTCCCTGCTGCTTCTGTTTCCCGCCCTGATCTTTGGAAGCCCTTTTCAGGTCGCACTCAACGAAATCGCCATCATGGTACTGTTTGGATTTCAGTTTACCATTGCATCAATCACCTTGATGGAAGGGGCAAAGCGGTTGTCTGCGGCGCGAACCGCGTTGTTGAGTATTCTAGAAACACCCCTGGCACCGCTCCTGGCCTGGGTGGTTCTTGCCGAGTTGCCGGCACCAGCCACTTTTGTTGGCGGAGGTTTGGTTTTTGCCGCCGTAATTTGGGCCCAGATTACTCCGAATAACGACAAAATCGCCCTTTCCAGATAGTTTTTATCAGTTATATAGTTTGGCATGGGCCCCTGCGGGCCCGACGACTTTCAAAATTAAGGGGACCCAAATGACTTTCGAACTTCCTGATCTTCCATACTCACATGATGCGCTCGCAGCGGGTGGCATGTCGGCAGAAACGCTGGAATTCCATCACGACCTGCACCACAAAGCCTATGTCGACAACGGCAACAAGCTGATTGCAGGAACCGAATGGGACGGCAAGTCGATGGAGGACATCATCACCGGTACCTATAGCGCCGCCGCTGTGGCACAGAACGGTATTTTCAATAATATCAGCCAGTTATGGAACCACAACCAGTTCTGGGAAATGATGGGACCTGCGGGCCGGGACATGCCGTCCGAGCTGGAATCCCGCATCAATGGTGCGTTTGGTTCGGTTGATCAGTTCAAGGCCGATTTCAGCGCTGCTGGTGTCGGCCAGTTCGGCTCCGGCTGGTGCTGGCTGGTGGTCGATGGTGATGGTTCGCTGAAAGTCACCAAAACCGAAAACGGCGTGAACCCACTGTGTTTTGGCCAGACCGCATTGCTGGGCTGTGATGTGTGGGAGCATTCCTATTACATCGATTTTCGCAACAAACGCCCGGTGTACCTGTCAAACTTCCTCGACAATCTGGTGAACTGGGAGAATGTGGCCGAGCGGCTGGCGAACGCCTGACCTTTCACCAATATTCTGCACATCGAACCCCGCCCTAACCGGCGGGGTTTTTCTTGGTTCAGGGCTCATTTTGGGTGATGCTCGCAGTTAGCTCATCAACGGTTGCCACCACCTCAAAAAACTTGCGCAACGAAGCGTCCGCAAACCCCTGTTCAATCTGGTGATCGATCAGCGTTACCAGCGGATCCCAATATCCGGCGACGTTCAGCAGGTAGATCGGTTTCTCATGCAGCCCTAACTGCTTCCAGGTCAGTACCTCGAAAAACTCGTCCAGTGATCCGGCACCGCCGGGCAGGGTCACGATGACATCGGCGTTCATATACATGACCTTTTTGCGCTCGTGCATGTTCTCGGTGACGACAAAACTCGACACATCGCGTTTGCCGACCTCCAACTCCATCAGATGGATCGGAATAACACCAAAGGTCTCACCGCCAGCATCCTGACAGGCCCGGGCGACCGCGCCCATCAGGCCGATATCACCGGCGCCGAAAACCAACCGGAATTTGTTTTGTGCTAGCGCTTTGCCAAGCTCGGTGGCGGCCGCCATGTAGGCCGGATCTGCGCCCGGTCGCGACCCACAATAGACACAAACAGATATTACAGAATGGGGAGTGTTCACGCGCCGGGTATCCTTCGTGATTGGAACGTTTCAGGCTTTATCGGTATAATCAATGAAGCGAGAAACGAAACCGGTTTTGGGTTGCAAGCGACATTTCCCCCTCAATCCGTCCCGGATTAAGAGTGAAGTGTTTTAGAGTTTTGCTTTTGACTGGCGTAAAGTGTATCACGCAAATCAAACGGGGGGACACCGGCAAATCGCACGGTGTGAAAAAAAGGTCTGCTTATGGTGTCTTTGTTGACATCCAAACCGAAACCGGCAGTTGCTGCGGGAATTGTAGCCGTTGTTATCGCGGTGACAATTATCGCTGTAGTCAAGCGACCCCAACCTGCGCCGGAAGTTCAGGAGGTTGCTGAAGTAAGCCCGACTGAACCAGATGTTCAGGAGGTTGCAGAGGCAAGCCCGACGGAACCAGAAGATCAGGAGGTTGCAGAGGTAAGCCCGACGGAACCGGAAGTCAGTGTCTCTCAGGTCGAAGAGCCCACGGTACAACCAGAGGAAAGCGAACCGGTGGCGACCCCGACATTTGATCTGGTCCGCGTCGAAACCGATGGCTCAGCTGTTGTGGCAGGCACCGCCGAGCCAGGATCGACCGTGCGTGTTTTGCTGGGTGAAGACACCGTGGAAACCGTCAAGGCAGATGCGTCCGGCAGCTTTGTCGCGCTGATGCAACTGCCCGAAGGGCCGGAGCCCCAGCCGATGGTTCTGGAGCAAGTTGCAACCGGTGGCCAGGTCATCCCGTCAGAGGAATCGGTGCTGGTGGTACCACGCACCGGCGAACAGAGCCTGCAGCCCATAATTGTTATTGCCGACCCGCAAGGCGCTATCTTGCTGCAACCTGAACCGGCAAAAGTTCCGGTGGCAGAAACGCAATCAGCCTCGGTTTCGGTCGCAACCGGTGAAGCGGAGCCCGCACAACAGGAAAGCGCAGAGCCTCAGGCGTTTGCTTTGTCCCTGGATACGATCTCTTACGATCAGGATGGCGATGTCGTTCTGGCAGGGCGTGGGCCATCAGATCGGTTTGTCCGCATCTACATCAACAACAAACCGGTGGAGACCGAAGCGGTGCCAAGCGATGGTCAGTGGCAGGTCAAGCTGCCGACGGTGGAAGAGGGCGTGCATACCCTGCGGGTTGACGAGATTGACGCCGCGGGATCGGTTGTGTCCCGGGTGGAAAGCCCGTTCAAGCGCGAAACTCCTGCAGCCGCGGCTGCCGCTGCGGCGGAGTCTCCCTTAAAAAGCAGTGTGACGGTGCAGCCGGGGCATACGCTCTGGGCGCTGGCCCTGACGCAATACGGCGACGGGATCAAATATGTGCAGATTTTCGACGCTAATCGCGACGCTATCCGCAATCCTGATTTGATTTATCCTGGTCAGGTTTTTGAACTGCCGAAGTAAGCGATATGTTCCAAATTTTTGGGATATCTGATTTTATCATCACGAAAAATGATCGAACTGGGCGTGAAGTTTCTGGCCTTTACCCCATCGCAGCCCTATCTTACTGCATTCAGGCTTAATCCCCCGGAAATCATGAATGCGCAAATCAATCATCACCACTGCGGAAATTGACCGCACATCAGGCTGGCGGACCATCCGTCGGGTGGCGCCCTACTTGTGGCCGGCCGATATGCCGTCGATCAAGATGCGGGTGGTTCTGGCCATGTGTGCGTTGATTCTGGCCCGGTTGATTAGTGTTGCGACGCCGTTTTTCTTTAAGGCGGCGGTGGATGCGCTGGCCCCGGTTGCGGATAAGGCGAGCCCGGTTCTGATGCTGTCCCTCGGCGCTGTCGGTCTGACGGTCGCCTACGGGCTGATGCGGCTGTTGTCGGTGGGGTTCAACCAGCTGCGCGACGCGATTTTTGCCCGTGTTGGCCAGCGGGCGCTGCGCAAGCTGGCACTTGAAACCTTTGAACACATGCACGCGCTCAGCCTGCGCTATCATATTACCCGCAAGACCGGGGGCCTGAGCCGGATCATCGAACGCGGGGTGAAGGGTGTTGAATTTCTGCTCCGCTTCATGCTGTTTTCCATCGGCCCGCTGATGCTGGAACTGACTCTGATCGCAGCCATTCTGTTTTTCGTTTTTGACGTCTGGTATCTGGCGGCGGTGGTTCTGACCATTGGTCTTTATATCTGGTTTACTTTCAAAGTGACCGAATGGCGGGTGCAGATCCGCAAGGAAATGAACGATCAGGACACTGAGGCCAACCAGAAGGCCATCGACAGTCTGCTCAATTTTGAGACGGTGAAATACTTTGGCGCTGAGGAGCGAGAGGCGGAGCGCTATGACTTTAGCATGAAGGGCTATGAATCCGCCGCCCTGAAAACCAGTTATTCGCTAGCCTTCCTGAATTTTGGCCAGTCGCTGCTTATCACCACGGGTTTGGTGGTGGTGATGGTCATGGCTGCGATCGGGGTGCAGAACGGCCAGTTGACGGTGGGTGATTTTGTCATGGTCAACGCCTATATGGTCCAGATCACCCTGCCGCTGAATTTCCTTGGCACGGTATATCGCGAAATCCGCCAGGCACTGGTGGATATGGGCGAGATGTTTGATCTGCTGGAACAGCCTGCCGAAGTGGTGGACAAACCGGACGCTGGCGCATTGAAGGTCTCCGATGGCCGGATCGCGTTTGATGCGATTGATTTTGGCTATGATGCCGAGCGGCCCATACTGCAGAAAATGGACCTGAAGGTAGAGCCAGGACAGACGGTGGCAGTTGTCGGGCCAAGCGGGTCTGGCAAATCCACTATCGGGCGGCTTTTGTTCCGGTTTTATGACGTTGATGGCGGTGCGATTGAAATTGATGGCCAGGATGTGCGGAACATCACCCAATCGTCATTGCACGATGCCATCGGTATCGTCCCGCAGGACACGGTGCTGTTCAATGACACCATTGGCTACAACATTGCTTATGGGCTTGAAGGTGCAACTCAGGATCAGGTGGAAACGGCAGCGAAAGCCGCAAAAATCCACGATTTCATCGTCGGCCTGCCGGGTGGCTACAAAACGACCGTTGGCGAACGCGGGTTAAAGTTGTCTGGTGGTGAAAAACAGCGTGTCGGCATTGCCCGGACCTTGCTGAAAGACCCACCAATCCTGTTGCTGGACGAGGCGACCTCGGCGCTGGACACGGAAACCGAGCGCGACATTCAGGAATCGCTACGCACGATGGGGCAGGGGCGTTCGGTGATCACTATCGCCCACCGCCTGTCAACCGTGGTTGAGGCCGACAAAATTGTCGTGCTGGAAGAGGGCCAGGTGGTCGAACAGGGCACACATGATGAGCTTTTAGCCAGGGCGGGGCGCTATCATGCCATGTGGCAACGGCAGTTGGCAGACGAGGATGAGAGCCCGGCCGAGAAAACGAAATCAGTTAGGCTGGTTGTCGGCGGAGACGCCCCGGTTTCGGACCCTCAAGGCAAAGATATCGAGGACCAAGGCTGGGGCCCGCCATCGGAATCGGGATGATCCGGGCTACTCCGCAGCCTTGAGCGGTGTCGGGCTGACTTTCTTCGGAGCTGTCTCTTTGGGTTCCGGCTCAACCCAGTCGATATCGTCAACCGAATGCCGCCTTGCTGTCTTGCGCTGCGCTCGGTTGCGTCCAACAAGGCTGTCGCGGCCCCGGATCAGCGATCCGGCAAAGGACCCGAGTGTATACGCCCCGGTGGTGGCCCAGACCCGCAGGGCCAGCAGAGAGGGCGTGAATACCAATGTCAAAACCGTGGCAATGCCAAGCCCGAACACCACTGCCGTGGCCAGTTGTTTCCACCACAACGCCGTCGGCGCGTTAATAGAATAGCCGCCATTGTAGAAATCAATCGACAGGCCCAACATCATCGGGGCAAGACCTGCCATGGTGGTGATCGTGGTCAGCAGAACAGGCCGGATGCGGTCCTCTGCGGTACGTACAATTGCCTGCAGTTTCGGCATATAGGCAGAATATTCCTGATAGGTGTCGATCAGAACAATGTTGTTGTTCACCACAATCCCGGCCAGCGCCACAATCCCGGTGCCGGTCATGATCACCGAGAATGTCTGATCCATCACCAGCATGCCAATCAGAACGCCGGTGGTGGAAAGAATCACTGCCAGCAGCACCAGCACCGAGTTGTAGAAGGAATTGAACTGCGCCAGCAAGATCACAAACATCAGCCCCAACGCACCGATAAAGGCGCTTTGCAGGAAGGCGAGGCTTTCTTCCTGTTCCTCCTGATCGCCTTTCCATTCCCATTCAACGCCAGCCGGGAACGCAGCCTCTTCTGACAACCATCTGGTCACGGCCTTGATCTGGTCGGCCGGATTGTTCGGTTTGGCCCCTTCGGCGCTGGAATCGACTATCTCGCCTTCAGGACTGATGAACAGATCCGGCAGGATATCCGCCTTGATATCGAAATAGCGTTTGGCGTCAGAGCGGTCGATCTGGCCCAGTTTCGGCACCGGCTTGCGCGAAATGAAATTCGACATGGGGATCAGGCCTTCGGTGGTGCGTACCCGGAGCGTGTCGATGGTGCTGAGCAAACGGTCCTTTTCTGGCACTCGCACACGAATTTCGATTTCATCGTCAGAGGAGTCCACCCGCATGGTGTCAAGAAGCAGGCCACGCGTCACCAGTTGCACCATGGCACCCACCTGAACCACATCCGCGCCGTAACGCCCGGCTTTCTCCACATCCACGTCGATCTGCCAGTCGATGCCGGGCAGGGGGCGGGTGTCTTCAATTTTGGTCAGCCCTTGGGTTCCGTCAAACCTCTGGCGCACCATGTTGGCAGCGTCCAGCAGGTCCTGCCAGTTCTGCCCGGATATCCGCAACGCCAGTGGCTTGCCAGTGGCTGGGCCCATCGCTTGCTCTGAAATCTCCGCCTGAATGCCTGGTACGGATTGCAGCTGTTCATTGATTTCGTTCAGGATGTCGACGCCCGGGCCGCGCTGGTTCCATTTCTTGAGCTCGATCTGAACCTGGCCAATCGCATCAATCGGGGCAATCGCACCGCCGTTATTCTGGTTCAGCCCCCCCTCACCAGCAAAGGCGAAAAGGGATTCAACGCCTTCGACGCCCTCAATCTTAGCTTCGACAAGCCGCACCAGCTGGTCTTTTTCCTCAAGGCTCAAGTTGCCGCGTGCCCTTACGTACGCAATGGCGCGTTCCGGCTCGGTTTCGACAAAGAACTCGGTGCCGCGGTTGTTTTCGATAAAGTATCCAAAAACCATTACGACAAAACCGATGATGCCTGCGATCACCACGATTGGCATTACCGGGTTGCCTGCAATCAAATGGACGAAGCTTCCAAACAGACTGCGCTTGTACCCGGCCTGGATTGCTTTTTCCTTGGGAATTGGTTTCAGGGAGCCGCCTATCGCTGACAGGGCAAAACAACCCACCATGAACATCGCGCCGCCTGGGAGCATCGCTCCGCGCAGGATTGACATCATGGCAAAGTAAAGAACCGTTGCAGCCCCAACCAGCATTGCCACCCGCAGGCCCCAATGAAGGTTATTGCGCAACCCGCAGGAAATATTCTCCAGCGTGCGCGAAATCCGCCCGGCCACACCGCCGACAACCGGCAGGTAAACCAGCGCCACCAGCAGGGATGCCGACAGAACGAAGATCAGCGTGACCGGCAGCATTTTCATGAACTCGCCGGGCACCCCGGGCCAGAACAGCATCGGCAGGAAGGCGCAAAGCGTGGTCGCGGTGGATGAAATGATCGGCCAGAACATCCGCTTGGCCGCCATGTTGTAGGCCTTCATCGGCCCGACGCCCTCGCGTATTTTCTTATCTGCGAATTCGACCACCACGATGGCCCCGTCCACCAGCATCCCAACCGCGAGGATCAGGCCGAACATCACCATGTTGGAAATGGCAATTCCTGCGACGGCCAGCACTGCGAAGGCAAGCAGGAAAGATGTCGGGATTGCAAAACCAACCAGCAGGGCAGAGCGGATGCCAAGTGCAGCCAGAACCACAATCATCACCAGTGCCACGGCAGTCAGAACCGAAGCTTCCAGCTGGCTGACCATGTCACCCACCTGCGTGCTTTCATCCATCGAGAAGTTGACGTCGATGCTGTCACGCAATTCCTGCGGCCATTCCTCCTGCGCCTTGATAACGGTTTCACGCACTAGTGCGACGGTGTTGATCAGGTTGACGCCTTTGCGTTTCACCACCTGCAGCGCGACGGTGCTTTCGCCGTTATAGCGTGCGGTGCCGATACGGTCTTCAAAGGTCAGGCGGATATCTGCAAGATCGCCAAGTGTTATAACACTGTCGCCGTTCACCTTGACCGGCAGGGCAAAAACATCCTGTGGTTCGTCAAAGGAGGAGGGGATTTTTACGGCGAAAGCCCCGTTAGAGGTTTCAATCTCACCCGCAGCGATCAGCTGGTTGTTGTTGGTGACGACGTTGATCAGCTCGCCTGCGGTGACGTTGTAAGCCTCCAGCTTCAGCGGGTCGATCAGCACTTCCAGCATTTCGTCCCGGTGTCCGGCGAGACCAGCCTCCAGTACTTCGGTAAGAGATTCAATCTTGTCCTGTAGGCTTTTGACAACGCGCAACAAAGTGCGTTCCGGGATTTGACCTGACAAAGAGACAACCAGCACCGGGAATTCCGAGAAATTGATCTCGTTGATGGTGTATTGATCTGCTCCTTCTGGGAAATCCGCCTCTGCCTGGCTCACCTTGTCGCGCACGTCCGCGATGGTGGCGGACTTGTCCCAGCCAAACTCAAACTCCAGCGCCACGCCGCCATATCCCTCAGCCGCCGTGCCTGAAATCGTTTTCAGCCCATCAAGTTCCTGCAGCTTTGATTCCAGCGGTTTGACAATCAGCTTCTCACTGTCGACGGCTGAAATGCCGCGAAAAGGCACTGATACAAACAGCGCAGGAATATCGATATCGGGCTCACCCTCTTTTGGCAGCCCGGTATAAGAATACACCCCCGCACCAAGCGAGAGGATCACGAATGCGATAATCATCCGCGCCCGGGCAGAGGCCCAATCGACGATGCCGGTCATGACGCACTGTCTTTGTAAGTCACAGTTACCCGCCTGCCGCTGATGACAAATTCCTGCCCGACGATGATTACGTCCGCCTGTTCCGGCAATCCGGTGACCCAGACACCTTCGACCGTGTCGTTGATGATGCTGACTTGGTGAAATACGGCTTTGCCGCCGTCTACGGCGCGAACGCCCAAGCGGCCCGTGTCATCAAGCGTCAGCGCCGACTGGGGCAGCAAATGCCCCTTTTCGCCGTCAAGAGCGATGAAGATTTCTGCGGTCGAGCCGTCGCGGATTTTCAACAATGGGTTCGGAACGGTTATTTCCACGCGGAAGGTCCGTGTCAGTTGGTCGGCGCTGCGCGAGATGAACGACAGCCGGCCCCTTACCACTTCTCCGCCGATCAGCACCGCGCCGGCGTCTCCGCCAACCGAAATCCGCGAGACCTGTTGCTCGGTGGCAAAACCAACCAGTTTGATCGGGTCGAGTGCCACAAGCGTGGCACAGAGCGCACCGGGTTGCAGAAGCGAGCCGAATTCAGCAGCATCAGATTCCAGCAATCCAGAAAACGGAGCCCTGATTTCCAGTTGTTCAATTTCTTTTTCTGCCCGCCGAACGCCTGCTTCAGCGGCTTGCAGTGCGGCCAACCGGGATATTGCCGTCGTTTCAGACGCATAGCCTTTTTGCACCAGCGATGCGGAAGCCTTGTTATTTGCGTCCGCTTCGGCCCAACGGGCTTTGGCTTCGGCCATGCTGGCCTGTTTGGTTCCCGGATCAAGCTGGCACAATAACTCGCCTTCTTCCACCAGTGTGCCTTTGCGCAGGGGTTGCGAAATCACCTGGCCGGTATTCTCTGATTTGACGTCCAAAAGGCGGAAGGCCTCGGTCTGCCCCCGCAAAACAATGCCGCGGTCTACGGCCTGGGCGGTGGATTTAAGAACCAGCACGGAAACCGGTGGTTTTTCCTCGATGGGTGTTTTCTTTACGGTCTCCTCAGCCACTGCCGGAGTCACTCCAGCGTAGCCCATAAGCAGGTCACGCTCCAGAATAAGCATATAGATGGCTGCGCAAACAATAATGGCGGTCAGGATCGGAACAATTCGCATTCTAAGGCTCCAGCCGTTCAGTCACGGCATTTCTATCGCGCAAATCCAGCGTAAATAAGCACTGCTCTCTAAATAGCTCTGGATTGCACAACCTTCAAGGGAACAATCGCATTGCAGCAATACAAATTCAGTGTGTTGCCTTGGCTGGCGGAACCCGGCGCAAGGCGTTAAACAGTGGCAAAAAACAACCGACGGAGTCAATTGCCGCATGTCTACGACAAGTACAACCTCGAAAAAATCCGCCCTAACCGATCCGGAACAGGTTCCGGAGGCTAAAAAAGGCCGCAAAAAAATGACGGTGCCTGCATTCTCTGCCCGCAAAGGTGGCGCCCCGCTGGTGTGTTTGACAGCCTACACCGCGCATGTGGCGCATCTGGTGGATGAACAGGCCGATATGATCCTGGTTGGCGACAGTTTGGGCATGGTGATCCACGGGATGCCGAATACGCTTGGCGTAACGCTGGAACATATGATCATGCACGGGCAGGCCGTGATGCGCGGCGCGGACAAGGCGCTGGTGGTTGTTGACCTGCCGTTTGGATCATTTGAAGAAAGCCCGGAGATTGCGTTTCGAAACGCCTCGCGGGTAGTCAAGGAAACCGGGTGTACTGCCGTCAAACTGGAGGGTGGCCGCGAAATGGCCCCGACGATCCGGCATCTGGCAGCGCGGGGCATTCCGGTGATGGCGCATGTCGGGCTTATGCCCCAGCAGATGAACACCGCGGGCGGGTTCAAGGCGGTGCGCGGAGAAGATATGTGGGACGCAGTTATCGCCGATGCAAAAGCGGTGGAGGAAGCCGGCGCGTTCTCGGTAGTAGTCGAGGGAGTGGCCGAAGAACTCGCGGCTAAACTGACCACCGAGGTTTCAATCCCGACAATCGGAATAGGTGCCTCGGCACAATGCGACGGTCAGATTTTGGTCTTTGAAGACATGATTGGCCTGTTCCCGCGCGTACCGACCTTCGTAAAACGTTACGGCAATATGGAAGAAATGATGCGCGACGCCATTGAGCGCTACGCCTTGGAAGTTCGTGATCGGAGCTTCCCTACAAAAGACCACACATATTCGGCCAAAAAAGAGTAGGCGAAGATCGGTGGCGGCGATCCATTCAGCCGATCAGAAACCGGCTTGGCTTCCCCCATCCAAAAAGAGTAGGGTCCGCGCGACCAATAGTCAGGAGAGTAACAGGTGAGCGAAACTGATTCCTTCATCGAAGAAGTGACCGAAGAGGTCCGTCGTGACAAATTGTTTGCGTATGTTAAGAAATACGGCTGGATTGCGCTGGTTGTAGTATTCGGTGCCGTTGGTACTACAGGTTATCTTGAATGGCAGAAGTCGCAGCGCACTGCAGCTGCGCAGATGGCCGGGGATCAGATCGTGGCGGCGCTGAACCACGATACCGCTCAGGCCCGTGCCGAAGCGCTGGCAGGAATTGCACCGGACGCCGGATCTGCTGGAGTTTTGATCAATCTGCGCCGTTCCGCCGAATTGGTGGCAGATGGTAAAAAAGCAGAAGCGATTACCCTACTGAATGAGATCGCAGAAAGTGGCGCAGAACCGCTTTACCGCGAGCTGGCCTCGCTCAAAGTGGTGATTTTGCAGGGCTCCGATATGGCACCGGACGTGCGCTCGTCGGCACTGGACGCACTTGCCCAGCCCGGGAAAACCTTCCGCCCTTTGGCCATGGAACAACAGGCGGTTTTGGCGATTGAGCAGGGCGATACGGCTTTGGCACTGGAGATATTGAGCGAGGTAATGCTGGACAGCCAGTCGACCGCCTCTTTGCGTAGCCGGGCCGAGCAAGTCATCATCTCTCTCGGGGGCGAAGTCCCTGAAAGCGCAGAATTGCTTTCCGGGCAATAACCTGCGCAAATAGCGGTGCAAGGACGGGATTATCGGGTGGCAGTGACATGAGCGGAAAAACAACTATTTCAGACAAGGGCAAAAACCTGTCTGCACTGGCACTGTCCCTAACCCTGTTGCTCGGTGTTGCGTCCTGTGGAGACCGAGAGGTCATCCTGCAAGGCGAGCGCCTGGACATCCGCGACTCTGGGACCGCCTCTGACGAAGAGACAGACACAGCCGTTGAAGACGAGCCGGTGGTAATTACCAAACTGGCTCTTGCTGCACCGGTAAAAAACACCGAATGGACCCATCGGAACGGATCCGCCGGGCATATTATCCGGCACCCGGCTTTGGGGCGCACAATAACCAAAGTCTGGTCTCAGAACATCGGCACCGGCAACTCCCGCAAGCGTGGGATAACCTCCGATCCGATCATCGCGGGCGGGCGGATATTCACTATGGACGCCGGCGCTGGTCTGCGCGCCTTCACTCCATCAGGTTCCGCAATCTGGAGCGTGGATCTGACACCGCCCCACGAGAAGGCATCCGAAGCGACCGGCGGTGGGCTGGCCTATGGCTCGGAGACGCTGTTTGCAACGATTGGTCACGGCGAAGTTGTCGCTCTGGACCCGGCGACCGGCGCCATCCGCTGGCGCCACAAAATGACCGGGGCGGTTTCGGCGGCTCCGGTAGTTCTGGGTGACACGGTGGTTGCGGTCAGCCGCGACAACACCGCGTTGGGTCTTGATACCTCCAACGGTCGCATCCGCTGGCGACAACAAAGCAGCGGCGGTGAAGCAGGTGTTCTTGGTGCCGGATCACCAGCGGCTTCAGGCGGGCTGGTCATTCTTCCATTTGCCTCAGGCGAAATCGTAGGAGCGGTTAACCGCAATGGCCTGCGGGCCTGGAGCTCGGTTGTCTCAGGCGGGCACCTGGGAATTGCCCGAAATTTCGTTGGTGACATATCAGGAGACCCTGTTGTTGATGGAACCACGGTTTACGTGGCCAATCAATCGGGGCGTCTGGCGGCGCTTGACAGACGGTCCGGCGAACGAAACTGGTCGGCAAACGATGGCAGTTATTCTCCGGTCTGGCCTGCCGGGGGGGCAGTTTTCATTATTTCTGACGAATTCGCGGTCAAACGCCTGAATGCTTCGGACGGGGCCGAGGTCTGGTCTTCCGAATTGCCCGGCTACAAGGCAAAGCGCCCCAAACGCAGCCGCGATGCCTACGCGTATTTCGGGCCAACACTGGCCGGGGGGCAAATCTGGGTCGCAGGCAGTGACGGGTTATTGCGCAGCTACAACCCGGTATCCGGTGATCTGACCGGAACCGTGCAAATCCCCGGCGGTGCCGCTTCCCAGCCTGCAGTGGCGGGCGGGCGGCTCTATATTCTGTCGGCCAGCGGACAATTGCACGCTTTCCAATAGCCCTCCTTTCCTTTATGGCGGCGGTCTGACTACTTTCCAGAGCGTATCTCGTCTAATTGGATTCACAAGGGAATCGAGATACGCACCAACATCAGATACTTAACCCGGCGTTTCCAATTCAATCTGAATCCGATTAAATTGGAAATGCTCTAGGCACAGGTTCCATGAGTTTTACACTCGCCATCGTTGGCCGCCCCAATGTCGGCAAATCCACGCTGTTCAATCGTCTGGTTGGGCGGCGTCTGGCGTTGGTGGATGATCAGCCGGGGGTGACCCGGGATTTGCGCGAAGGCGACGCCAGGCTGGGCCCGCTACGCTTTACCGTCATTGATACCGCCGGGCTAGAGGAAGCCACGGACGAAAGCCTGCAGGGGCGGATGCGGATGCTGACGGAACGCGCTGTGGAAATGGCCGATGTCTGCCTGTTCATGATTGATGCCCGCGCCGGTGTTACACCGGCAGATCAGGTGTTTGCCGAAATCCTGCGCCGCAAATCCGCGCGCGTCATTCTGGCTGTCAACAAGGCCGAAGGCAAAGCCGGTGAGGCTGGCTACTATGACGCGTTTTCGCTGGGTCTTGGTGAGCCGGTGCAATTGTCTGCCGAACACGGCGAAGGCATGGACGATCTGATGCGGATACTTGAGCCCATCGCGAAAGGGTTTGCAGACCGCCGGATCGAGCCGGAAACCGACGTCGATGTCGCTGATGATGACGAAGAGGGCGAGATCACTTTTTCCGCCAAACGCCCTCTGCAGATCGCAATTGTCGGGCGACCGAACGCAGGAAAATCGACGCTGATCAACCAGATACTTGGCGAAGACAAACTTCTTACCGGGCCCGAAGCCGGGATCACACGCGATTCCATTTCGACGAATTTCACCTGGGCTGGTGTGCCGATGCGCATCTGGGACACCGCCGGAATTCGCAAAAAGGCCAAGGTGCAGGAGAAGCTGGAAAAGCTCTCCGTGTCCGATGGGTTGCGTGCGGTTAAATTTTCAGAGGTTGTGGTTGTACTGTTGGATGTCGACATTCCCTTTGAACAGCAGGATTTGCGCATCGCCGATCTGGCGGAGCGGGAAGGTCGCGCGGTGGTTATCGGGGTCAACAAATGGGATCTTGAGGGCGACAAACAGGCCAGGCTGAAAGACCTGCGCGAAAAATTCGGACGCCTGCTGCCGCAGCTGCGCGGCGCGCCAATGGTGACGGTTTCAGCCAAAACCGGCAAGGGGCTAGACCGTCTGCACAAGGCGATATTGCAGGCCCATGCCGTCTGGAACCGCCGGATCAGCACGGCGCACCTGAACCGTTGGCTGACCGGAATGCTTGAGGCACACCCGCCGCCAGCCCCCGGTGGCCGCCGCATCCGATTGCGCTACATGACACAGGTAAAAACCCGCCCGCCAAGTTTCGTGGTGATGTGTTCGCACCCCGATCTGGTGCCAGACAGTTATAATCGGTATCTGATCAATGGGTTACGTGAGGATCTAGAGCTTCAGGGCACGCCGATCCGCCTCTTCATGCGGTCCCAGTCGGATAAAAACCCGTATAAGGACAAAAAGGAAAAGCGGGTCACCAAGCTGAACAAGCACATAGAAGGCCGCTATCGCAAAGAAGTGGGCCGGGGTATGAAAAAGGGTGGCCTGAAAAAGCCTTAAACCGGATCGGCCATCTCAAAATCCAGCGCTGCCTGATGTTCTGATCTCACCTGGTCTACTTCTGCTTTCGAGAGGTTTCCAGGATCGTGGATGAGGTTTCGATGCTCATATGGGTCGCTGCGATGGTCATACAGTTCCTCAGACCCATCCCAATAAAAGATATAGCGGTAGGCCCGGCTTCGTACGGAAAGCGCCATCAGCGGGCTGTCAGACTTAAACTGCCGCCCCCAGACCGAGACCACATAACCAGGCGGTAATTCACGCTTTCCCTCCAGCAGCGGGCTCAGGTCACGCCCGGTGAACTGATCAGGTATCGCACAGCCGGCACGTTCTAACAGAGTTGGGGCGATATCTGTCAGCGATACCGGTTCGTCACATCGCCCTTGTTGAATGCCCGGACCGGCAAAAATCAGCGGCACCCGCAGGGCCCGTTCCCAAAGGGTGAATTTCCGGAAAGCCAGTTTTTCGCCCAACTGCCAGCCGTGATCCGACCAAAGAACCACCAGTGTGTTGTCCCAAAGTCCGGTTTCGTCCATCCGATCCAGAACCTGCCCCAACAAGTTGTCGGCATAGGCGATCGAGGCAAGGTAGGCTTTCAGGAAATCCTTGTATTCGCCATGGCGCTGCAGCTGATCGCGGAAGGCCCTGTTCTGATTAGAGAGTAACTGCCCCGGTTTTGGCAGGGGGTCCAGCAGCGAGGTGTTCCTCGCATCAAACCGGTTCAGGCCCAGCCCCGGAGGGTCGGCCACCTCGCCTTCGAACTGATCGAAAAACACCTGCGGCACAATAAATGGCAGATGCGGGCGATATAACCCAAGCGCCCAGAACTGGCCGGTCGCGCCGGGTTTGATCTGATCCACCATCCATTCGGTGTTCAGGGCATCAAACTGATCTTCACCGTTTGTGGTGGGCCCAAAATCGGAATTGCGCCCTGCTTTGCCGGATTGCCGGGTTTTACTGATGGGTTTGAATTTGCCGATCTTGCGTTGCTCAAAATGGGTCCAGTCGGCGAAATCAAATTCCCTCGGTGCCCCGTGAAAAACCTTGCCGGCGCCGCGGGTCTCAAACCCGGCATCCCGGAACCGCCCCACCAGCGATCTGCGTTTGCCGCTGGGGTAATAATCATGCCACTTGTGGTTGTTGGCATAAACACCGGTTTCCCAGGGGTTCTGGCCGAACAGGGTTGCGGTGCGTGACGGCGAACAGGCCGGAGCAGGGGCATAAGCACTTTCAAAAACCATACCGCGTTCGGCCAGACGATTGATATTGGGTGTCTTTGTGTCTGGATGCCCACCCAGCGGCTCGATCCAGTCGTTGAGGTCCTCAATCGACAGAAACAGGATGTTTTGGACGTCTTTGCTGCTCATTTTTGGAATTGCCCGTGTTCATTTGTCTGAATTCAGCATGGAACAACCCGACTAGATTGCCAAGATCAGAGCTGCCGTAACATCCGTTTTGCCTCATTTGAGGGGGGGCTGAGGGGGTTGCGATCCTCGCCGGGGAAAAACCGGGCGCGGGTTGCTGTTGGCATGGCCTTAGGCTCAACGCAGACGACATTCAGTGCCGCATCGGAAGTTTCTGCCGCCCAGCTGTCAAACAGCGCCTTTTGGGCTGCCTTGGTGGCACCATAAGCGGCAAAGAACTTTGCACCGGATTTGGTGTCACAGGGCAGAACAGCGGTGCCCGATTTGGCCAGCAACAGCGGCTCGATATTGGCGATCAACCGCTGGGTGGCGCGGAGATTGATATCGACCGATTTGTCCCAGTCCTTTTCCGCCACATGGCCTGTAGGGGACAGGGGGGCGGCGTGGACGGCGGTGTGTATCCACAGATCCAACCCGCCCCAACGTTCGTGAATATTCAGGCACAGCCGCTGTATACCGGTCTCGTCCGTGATATCGAGCGGCACCAGTGTGGCGCTGCCGCCTGCTGCCAGTATCCGATCATCAAGCTCTTCCAGAGCGCCGGGTGTCCGCGCCAGCGCAATGACGTGGGTTCCGGCAGCTGCCAACTCTTGCGCAAGCGCAGCGCCAAGCCCGCGGGAAGCGCCGGTGATAAGGGCGATTTTGTCTGTCATGAGAGGGGTTTGCGGCGCGGATGGTCAGAGGTCAAGGGCAAATCCTGCAGCGGGTCAACACCGGTTCTTACCCCGGCATCGACAGGCGCACCGTCTTGCCCCGGCGTTGCAGCGTGACGCTGCCCTGATCAATGCCGACAACCTTGCCAGCCACGGTCCGGTCGCCAACCTGCGCCCTGATGGCGCGGCCCTGCGGTAAAAACAGCAAGGCTCCCGGTTTTTCTTCGGTTCCGAAGGTTCCGATCAGGGCAAGTTCGCCCAGGGGCAGAACATCCTCCTGCGTCGCCAGCTTTGCGACATTGGCAGGGGTTTCCTCAGCGCCGCCTTTTGGCGGACGCGGGGCAGGTGATGTGTTTTTCAAGGCGAAGCCTCCAGACAGGGTCGAGCCGACCGGGAACCTCCCGGTTTTTTGACTCAGCAAATGCAGCAGGTTGCGCAGCTATCAGTGGAACGGCGGAATGAAAAGACGCTGCAGCGCAGCATCGGCGGGTTTATGCCGCAGTGCGGCAAATGCGGTTGCACAGCAAACTGGAGGAAAACCTACTCAGCCGCTTTCACCTCAAACCCGTCGTGAATCATGTCAGATGGTGCCACCGGGTACGCGCCCGAGAAACAGGCATCGCAATAGGCCGGCGCCCCAGCGTCGCGCCCTTCAGCCACGCCGCAGGCCCGATAGAGGCCGTCAAGTGAAACGAACTTCAGGCTGGCAACGGACAGGTGCTTGCACATCTCGTCCTCGGTCATGGTTGCGGCCAGCAGTTTTTCGCGCCGCGGCGTGTCGACGCCGTAAAAGCACGGCCATGCCGTGGGCGGGGAGGCGATGCGGAAATGCACTTCCTTCGCTCCGGCATCGAGGATCATTTCCTTGATCTTTCGCGAGGTGGTGCCGCGGACCACAGAATCATCGACCAGAATGAGCCGCTTGCCCTTGACCAGCGCCCGGTTGACGTTGAGCTTCAGGCGGACCCCCATGTTGCGGATCTGCTCGGTCGGTTCGATGAAGGTGCGGCCCATATACTGGTTGCGGATGATCCCCATGGCATAAGGGATGCCGCTTTCCTGGGAATAGCCAATCGCTGCCGGGGTGCCGCTGTCGGGCACCGGGCAGACGAGATCAGCATCCACCGGGCTTTCCCTGGCCAGTTCCACCCCGATGCGGCGGCGGGTTTCATAGATTGACTGGCCGCCGACGATGCTGTCGGGGCGCGAGAAATAGACGTATTCGAAAATGCAAGGCCGGGCGGCGGCCTTTTCAAACGGGTAGCTGCTGTCGATGCCGTTTTCGGTCAGGATCACCATTTCGCCGGGGTTCACCTCGCGGACATACTCCGCCCCGATGATATCAAGCGCGCAGGTTTCCGAACTCAGCGCCCAGCCATCACCGATCTTGCCCAGCACCAGCGGGCGCACGCCTAGGGGATCGCGCACCCCGATCAGCTTGGAACGGGTCATCGCAACCACTGAAAACGCCCCTTCTACCCGGCGCAGCGCGTCTTTCAGGCGTTCGGGCAGTGTGTTCTGGAACGAGCGCGCGATCAGATGGATGATGCACTCGGAATCCGAAGACGACTGAAAAATCGAGCCGCGCGAGATCAGCTCGGTACGCAGGGAGTTGGCGTTGGTCAGGTTGCCGTTATGGGCGATGGCACAGCCGCCAAGGGCGAATTCACCGAAAAACGGCTGCACGTCGCGGATCGCAGTATGACCTTTGGACCCGGAGGTCGAATAGCGCACATGGCCAATGGCGTTGCGCCCCGGCAGGGTTTCCATCAGCGAGGCTTTGGTGAAATTGTCCCGCACATAGCCAAAACGCCGGGCGTTGTTGAACCCGGCGTCTTTGTCATAGGCGACAATGCCGCCGGCTTCCTGCCCGCGATGCTGCAGCGCATGCAGGCCAAGGGCGACGAAATTGGCAGCGTCGGTGACGCCAATCATGCCGAAAATACCGCATTCTTCTTTCAACTTGTTATGGTCGAAAGGGTGGGCCAGAAACGGCTCGGTTTTGCTCAGCATGGGCGAATCCGGGGTGTGGCAGCAGACGAGGGTTGTATAGAGCGGGAGGGGTGGTGTGTCTATGGCGGAGTGGGGGGTATTGTCACCATTTGCAATTGTCATTCCCGCGCAAGCGGGGGCCCACTGCAGTGTCGTACGAGTTCGAGGGAGGTCCCCGCTTCCGCGGGGATGACAGGTGGTTATTTGGCGTCCAGCGGTGTGGGCGTGCCGGTTTTTATTCGGCTGCGATGCTGACAGAGAAAAAGGTCATTCGCTTCGTATCGTGCTGATGACAAGTCTCCGTAAGCTGCTTTGACAATCGTTTCGTAGTTTTTGGGAACTGCCTCCCAGCAGGACCAGACGAAATAGGTCTCTCCTTCGTCCGGCGATGAAATATCCGGCAGCTTCGTATCAGCATTCCCAATCACATTCTCCAACATCGCCTGCCTTAACCCACGTGCGTCGCGAAGGTCAGTAGAATGGACTAGGGCATAGCCAATCGTGGCCCCTGCCCATTTTACCGATTGTAGCGATGCCCGCCAGAGGTCCGCCCCCTCCAACCGCGCCTTGCTGAGGTCCGCCCCCTCCAACCGTGCCTCGCTAAGGTTTGCCCCTCCAACCGCGCATCGCTGAGGTCTGCCCCCTCCAACTGCACCTCGCTGAGGTCTGCCCCCTCCAACCGAGCCCCTCTGAGGCTCTTTCCATCCAACTGGGCCCATCTGAGGTCTGCCCTGTCTAACCGCGTCTCAATGAGTATCGCCCCCTCCAGCCACGCCCCTGTGAGGTCCGCTCCCTGCAACTGCGCAAAGCTGAGGTCCGCCCCTTCCAACCGCGCCGAACTGAAGTCTGCCTCCTCTAAATGCGCCCCGCTGAGGTCAGCCCCCTCCAAGCGTGCAAAGCTGACGTCCGCCCCCACCAACCAAACCCCTTTTAAGTCTGCCCCCTCCATCTGAGCTGCGTTGAGGTGCGCCCCTTCCAACCGTGCATTGCGGAGGTTCGCTCTCTCCAAAAATGCTTGAATGAAGTACGTCCCTTCCAAGCGCGCTTCGCGGAGGTCAGTGCCGGGAAGGAACGAAAGGGATGCCGATGCATTGCGCAGGTCCTTTTTGCTCAGGTTCAGGTTTGGCAGGGCTTCGATGGTTGCTCTACGCTCGGTTTTCCAGTCCGCAAGGAACTGGGTTTCAAGGTCGGCAAAGAAATCCGACGCCTGCTTGTCAGGTTCACCATTTTCGAGCAAACCAAACGCCTCGGCCCAATCCCGCCGGGCCTGTTTCTGGTGCGGCGGCGGTTCCTCTCCGTTCGTGGGAAGCGGACCGCAGACTTCCGGTTTCAGCCCCTCAGCCTTGCACCACTCCTGCCGATACTTCCGCTTGGCGGTATCATAGTCGCGCCAGTTTGCAGGTTTTGGGATGAGTTCAACTTCCTCTATGTCCGCCGGGGCCAGCATGAAAACTGAGTTGCCAAGGTTCGCCTCCGGTCGCGCCCGTGGATCGTGGAGGTCCACTACCCATTGCCACGCCTTGACCCCGAACATCCGGTATTCGGTGTTGCCATCGACTTTGATTTTCTCGGGACCTGCCGTTTTCATCCATGACGTGAAGGCGATCAGGACAAAGAGAAAGGACAATTGAATAAAATTCAGCCTGAACTTCAACTCGGTTGCGCGTTTGAATTCCAGTGAAATGCTGGAGCTCAGGCTGGTTGATGCAACGAGGATTGACAGGAAAAACGCACCGCCGATGATCAGTGTGTTGGCCAAATTATGCGTCGGCCAGTAATCATACCAGAACCACCCCAGCACGAAGGGCGGGGCGAAGAACACCAGTACAATCGTTATCGGGATCGACAACCAGTTGAGGTGTCGCTTTCGCAGTGCTCGGTTAAAGCGGAAGAACAGCCCCATATCGGTGATCAGCCAGGGCGCAAGGTGGTCTGACAGCGGCTTGCCATCCACTTGCGGGTCCGGCACGCGTAGCGCTTCCCAGAGTTTCAGCAGTTGGAAGTGCAGGTAGGAAAAAAGTGCCGCGCCTAATACAGGTGCGAACAAAAAGAAGCTGACGGTCGGAATTGCCACATCAATCAGCGGCAGTTGCGTCTGACGGGAGGGAACGAAAAAGTCGGCATCCTCAACCCCCAGCAACGTCACACCCACAAACGCCAGATAGCCTAGCAAACTCAACCACGTTGCCCGCGCCGTCTTACTCAGTTCATTGATCCGGGCGATCTGGGCGGCTGTGTCGTTTTTTGGTGCTTCGGGTGGTTTCTGCCTGGACAACGCTGCGCGCAGCAGCCGCCGTCTCCACTGGGGCGAATAATCTTTGAAATGCTTATATCTCTTAACCATCGGGCATATGAACAATCGCGTAAATCGCCCCGATGATACTCTACAGCCCGCCTTTCAGGCAAGTTTCGATCAATTGCGTTCCCCAAAACCAAAAAGGGCCGACCAACCGGGCAGCCCCTTGCAATTCAAATCCTTTGGCCTTTCGCCCTTAAGTCCCGCTTGCCGGATCGTCACAATGACCAACGAACTCGTCATAGCGTATCCGCAGCCAGCCCGGCACCTCGGTGGGGGCCATTTCCGCCAGTTTGTCCTGGCTCTGCGCCAGAATCTCACGCGATTTGCTGTTTTCCACCGTCGCCAGGCGGTCGCCCTCGGGGAAGATATTATCGTAAAGAATGAGCGCAATCAGGACCAGCAGAACACCGCGGGCGATACCAAACAGGAAGCCAAGCCCCTGATCTATGGCCCCAATGGCAGAGCGTTGCACCATGCCCGAGAACAGGGGCGTGAAAATCGACACGATGATCAGCGCCACCGCAAATACCAAAGCAAAGGCCGCGATCAGTGAAAGGATGCAGGAGGTTCCGAGGAATTCGCTCAGAACCGGGATTTCCTTGATCAGGGGTTCAACATGCGGGGTCAGAACATAGGCAACGATTGCCGCCACGATCCAGCCCGCAATAGACAGAATTTCGCGCACCAGACCGCGTGAATACGCCAGTATCGCCGAAATCAGAATGACGATTGCGACGCCGCCGTCTACCAGTGTGAAACCTTCCATAACTACCCCTAACTTCCGGAACGCTGCGCGTTATCCAGAACCAGATTTGACCGGCTTACGCCGGTTCTTGCCTTTGTTGCAGCGTTACGCACTTCTTTGCCTATAGCATTAAACTGCATCACGCCTACGCCTCGATATCACCAAAACAGGTGGTGATAAATTCGCCTATATCATTCACTTTTTTGAGTGTCATGCCAGAGTTGCCGTTAATTATCATGCGTGATGGTGCAAATGCGCAATGAAACCCAAGTTTTTGCGCCTCTTTCAGGCGGGATTCTGCCTGAGAAATGGGGCGTAACGCCCCGGAAAGGCTGATTTCTCCGAACACAACCGTGTCTCCACTCAAACTCACATCCTGGCGTGCCGAAATGAGGGCCGCTGCAACCGCCAGATCGGCCGCGGGCTCGCTGATGCGCAAACCCCCGGCGATGTTGAGATAAACATCCATTCCGGCAAAACTAAGACCACAGCGGGACTCCAGTACCGCAAGGATCATCGCCAGCCTCCCGCTGTCCCAGCCCACCACCGTGCGTCGGGCGTTGGCCAGAGCGGATTGCGCCACCAGCGCCTGAATTTCCATCAGAACCGGGCGGGTTCCCTCGATCCCGGCAAAAACCACAGAACCGGGCGCCGGGTTCTCGCGTTC
>JAAEUI010000081.1 GCA_024227475.1 Paracoccaceae bacterium
GCTGCGATCAAACACTCCCCGGAACCGCCCATCTGACATTAAGGAAGCGATTTGCCGGACAAATCCCGGTGCGTCCTCTGGAAATGGTATTCGCACACGTCGGCTCCCCGTCATCCCAAACCACACGCTGAGGAGGATATTTGACCAAAAGGGGCCAAGATCGGTTGCGGCGAAAACCCCGCCCTTCTTCAGGAGGGGACGGCAGGCGGAATACGAAGTCTTTCCAACCGCGTCCAGAACCAGATCGAAGGTTTCTCCGATAGTCGTGAAGTCCTCTTTCTCGTAATTCACGATCACATCCGCGCCGAGTTGGCTGGCAAGGTCCAAATGTTTGTGTCCAACAACCGCCGTCACCTGCGCGCCCTGCGCCTTGGCGAGTTGAACCGCCGCAGTTCCGATGGCTCCGGACGCGCCGTAGACCAAACACCGCTGGCCTTCGCTAAGCAAATTTGTAGTCGAACTGGCATACCACGCACCCTCGCACACAACCGCTTCGTTGAAACCGATATCTCCCGGAATGTGCGCGATGGCCCCATCAGCAGGGGTGCAGAGGTATTCGGCATGGGCGCCAAACCGGTCTGGTGACATGCCGAAGACACGGTCGCCCGGCTGGAACATCGTCACGCCACTGCCAGTTGCGTCGACCACGCCGGCGAAATCCATTCCCAGCGTACGCATCTTCGGACGCAGAAGCCCGGTCATTGCCCTGGCAAAAAATGGTTGCGCTCTAAGAGTTGCGGTATCGGTGCGGCCAACCGTCGTGGCGTAAACCTGCACCCGAACCTCGCCAGCGGTCGGCTCCGGGATAGGCTCATGGCCAAGTTTCAACCTCTCGGGCGAGCCATACCGGTCAAATACTATTGCCCTCATGGTCGATGCGTTTGTCATGTAGCGGTTTTACCTGTTCTGGGCCGGATTGCGGAGTCGTTCGCCGGGCATGCCCTCACGTTGTCACTAAACACGTTGCCGATGCACTTCAAGTCAGCTCTGGGATTGAAGTGGCCGAGGAAACAAACGCCCAATCTGCAGTAGATTTTATCAGATTCCACCGATAGCATCTGGCACATGGGGGACGGAAAGCCAGACCGAAAACTTACTGCGATACTTGCTGCCGATGTAGTTGGTTATTCCAAGCTGATGGGCGAGGATGATGCGGGCACGCTGGCCGAATATTCCCGCCTTAAGAAGGACCTGATCCACCCCCTAATTGCCGACCATCAGGGCCGGGTTGTGAATATTGTCGGGGATGCAACGCTGGCCGAATTTCCAAGTGTTGTTGATGCAGTCGCCTGTGCTCAGGCCTGGCACCGCAGTATCGCCGACAATGCCGACGCAAAAATCGGATTCCGAATCGGGGTGAACCTTGGCGATGTTCTGGTCGAGGACGGCCAGCTGTTTGGTAACGGCGTCAATGTTGCGGCCCGGCTGGAGGGGCTGGCCCTGTCCGGCGGAACCTGCATTTCGGGAACTGTCTACAATGAGGTGAAAAACAAAACCGACCTTCAGTTCGAGGATATGGGCGAACACGAGGTCAAGAACATTGCCGAACCGATTCGGGTCTACAAGATCCTGACCGACGCCCCTTCGGCCAAAGCCAGCCTGGCAATCCCGGAAAAACCTTCCATCGCGGTGCTGCCCTTTGACAATATGTCCGGCGACCCGGAGCAGGAATATCTGGCCGATGGCATCACCGAAGACCTGATAACCGCGCTTTCCAAAATCCGCTGGTTTTTCGTGATCGCTCGCAACAGCACATTCACCTACAAGGGCCAGGCGGTTGATGTCACCACCGTGGCCAAAGACCTTGGTGTCAGATATGTGCTCGAAGGCAGCGTGCGTAAGGCGGGCAGCCGGGTGCGGATCACCGCCCAGTTGATCGATGCCTCCAACGGGCATCACGTCTGGGCAGAACGCTATGACCGGCAGATGGAGGATATTTTTGATCTGCAGGACGAAATGACCCAGACCATCATTGGTGCAGTGGAACCTGAAATCTCGGCAGCGGAGCGTGCGAGAGTTTCAGCCAAGAAGCCCGACAATCTTGATGCATGGGAGAGCTATCAGCGCGGCGTCTGGCATATGTGGACCTATAAAAGGGACCACCACGAAAACGCCCTGAAGTTTCTGTTGCGCGCCAGCGAACTGGACCCGAATTTTGCCCCGGCCCATGCCTATCGGTCGTATGTCTACTATCAACGTGTGATGATGGCCTGGACCAAAGACCGAAAGGAAACCCTTGATTTGGGAATGGAGGCTGCGCGCAAAGCTCTGGCCAATGACAAGCGTGACGCTGTGGCCTATTTCGCAATCGGGCGCATCCACATGATGCAGGGAAGCCTAGATGACTCAATTGCCGCACTTCAAGCTTCTGTCAACCTGAACCCGAGTTTTGCCCAGGCGCATCATGGCCTTGGGTTTGCGCTGTGCCTTGCCGGCCGGTTTGAGGAAGCCAAGAAAGCGAACGCGATGTGTGAAAGGCTGAGTCCACGCGACCCGATTATCTGGGGCTCACTAACTGTGCAGACACTTACCCGCATTCTGGCAAAGGAATACGAAGAGGCGGTTGAGTGGGCGCTTAAAACCCAGCAATGCCCCGAAGCGGCGGGATATTGGCCCCATGCGGTTATGGCCGCCCCACTGGCGCATCTGGGGCGGATTGAAGAGGCGAAAAAGGAAGTTCAGAAACTGCTGGCCCTTGTACCTGACATGACTCTCAGTGATCTGGCCGACACCTATGCAACCAAACATCCTGACGGACTGAAACCCTATCTTGATGGGTTGCGGATGGCCGGGCTGCCTGAATAGCTCTCACTACGTGCTGTTCTTCGCCCGCTCCTGAGGGTGCAGCGTTACTGGTTTTTGACGGGTTTATTCGAATTCTGAACCACAGTTGAATCTCAAATCAACCCAACCCACCTCCTGAAGTTACAGGGTAAGTCAATATGTTTCAGCGATTTTGAAACGAGTTTAGCTAACTCGATAATCGTGTGATTTCTTCTTTGAGTTTGAGTTTTTGCTTCTTCAGCGAGGTAATTTCGAGATCGTCAGAGGATGGAAGTCTTTGGATTGTTTCGACTCTTTCGGAGAGTTCTGCATGTTTTTTCTGGAGTTCGGAAATGTGTGAACTCATGCTCATTGTAATCCTCCTGTGTGTTTACGGTTTCATTCCAGCACAAAAAATCCGACCTGTCACGTTGTTGGTACGTCAACTTTGACAGCTATTTGTGAAGGAGCCGTGTTCAGGTCAAAAATCAGAGCCCGGGTGCTCAATACCGCTGAACTCAATTTTTCATTTGATATCAACGCGAACCAGCCACCAATTGCTATACCGGAAAGTCCTAGAAGGGTTTTTGCAGACGGGA
>JAAEUI010000082.1 GCA_024227475.1 Paracoccaceae bacterium
CCATGATCTGTTTTACAACAATCATCCAGTCTTCTTCTGCCGGCTCACCAAAGCCGCGTACATCATCGGCCAGCGATTCCGCCTCAAGCATGGGTTTTTCGGGCAACCTGCTGATCACCGCCAGCGGCCCGGGATCAAGCGGGAAGAACAGCATTGCAAACGTCTGATACCCTTTGGCGGGGGTTCCGATCAGATAGTTGATGTTCTGAGGCGCAACGACAAGCAGCAGATCAATTCCCGCCGCTTCCATCGCCCCGCGAACCTGCTGGTGACGATTGTCAAACTCGCTCTGCGCAAAGAATTTTTTGGACACGTCTCTACTCCTTGGGGCGATGCGCCTCGTCGCTTTGCGTCCAGGCCATGGTTTATGATTGCGCTAGCCTTTGGTCTATCCAAGCACAGAAAAACTGCTGTCCTGATTGATTTCCCGCAGTCGCGAGAATGTGGCCAGATCAATCCTGTGGTCCAGGTGTTCCAGCTTGTAGCGCGTCGCTTCAGCGTCATGATCGCGACCGGCCTCGCAGGCCCCGATCAGCTCTGCCATCGCTTTGCCCGCAACCGGGGCGTTCTTGAACTGGTTGCCGCTGGACCCGCAAGCCAGATAAAATCCATCAACGCAAGTGCGGTCGTAAAGCGGGATCCAGTCCTCGGTCACGTCATAAAGATCGACGCAGCCTTTAAGCGTGCTGGGAATGCCAAGCGCTGGCAAGCGCTGTGCAAACCGTTGCGCCTGAACCGTCCACTGATCGGTGAAATTCTGGTCATAATCGTCCGGATCAACGAACTGATGCGAGTCACAGGGCGGATCTTCGCTTCCGATCAGGATGTTGTTGCCAACCTCGGGACGAGCGTAAACTGCGGCATCGCTGTCAGACCAGACAAGTGCGGTACTGGCATAATCCACACCTTCGGGCACCGGGACGTGCGTCACTTCCTGCCGCAAGGCTTTGGTTGAGATACGCATATCCTTCCCGGCCCCGACCATTTCCGTGATCTGGGAAGAGTGCGGACCTGCGACATTGACGACGACAGGTGCCTCGATGCGGCGCCCGTCATCCAGCAAGACACCTTGAACCCGGTTGTCTTTGGTGGGAATTTCGATCACGCGCCGGTTGAACAGGAATTCCGCCCCGACGCGTTCAGCCGCATGCTGGATGTTCTGGGTGGCCAGTTGAGGGTCCGAAATGTACCCACCGTTCGGGAAGAATACCCCGCCCTCAATTGACCCGCCGGTAGGTTCACCAAACGCCGGATCATTCAGGGTCTTGGCAGGGGCAAAGCAGGACAGATCATAAAACGGGTATTTCTCAACAATCTCTTCACCCGTCATGTGTTCGTACGGGATGTCCAGCGTGTCCAGATGGGCCAGCGTTCCACGCATCCCGTCGTTCATTTCCGTCTTCATGACCAGATTCCCGGTTTCATGAAATGCCGCCAGGTTCTCGCTCTCCTCGGCGTTCAGATACTCAGCCCAGTTCTTCCAGTAGAAATAGCCATCATAGGCCATCGCACAGCCATCAAGTGTTGAATAATACACCCGAATGATAGCGCAGGAATTCGACGTCGATCCATAGCCGGAAGCAGGCAGCATATCCACGTTCAGCGTTTTCTTGCCCTGCTTGGCAAGCTCATAGCCTATCGCCGCACCGATGATCCCGGCACCGATAATAATGGCATCGTAATTGTCGCTCATTTACGTGTTCCTTGAAGTTGGCCGTCCGAGGTCAGACAATGGTCAGTTCTCTGGGGAATTCGGTGGCAATTTCGATCCCGTCATCGGTGACGATAACAGTATCGCCGACCCGTGCGCCAAAAAATTCATCAACAGTGATACCGCCATCAACCGCAAAGACCATTCCTGCGCGTAACGGTGTTTTATCACCATACTTCAACTGCGGCTCCTCAAGGGAAGAATAGCCCAGTGCCCGACCAGTTCGATAGCAAGGTGCAAATCCAGCAGCCTGATAGACTTCATCCGCAGCCTTATGGACATCTTCCGCGATGACCCCCGGGCGCATTTCGCGCAGCGACGCCGTTTGCGCTTCGATTGCGGTGTTGTAGATACGCGCCCGTTCATCGTCTGCTGCGCCGACAAAATACTGCCGGTCATAGCCGATCTTTAACTGCTTGAAGTGGCAGATCGAGCAAAAGCACATATAGACAGGATCACCATGGGCAATCTCTTTTACCCGTGGGTGCAAATGGGTGTAGCTGGTGAATTTTCCGGACGGCAGAGCCTGAAGATTGTGAATCATCGGACTCATCAAAGCATTGGGATCCTCCGCGCCGATAATCTCGGCCGCTTTTCGCGTGCCAGCGTTAATGCAAGCCAGCGAAATCTCGTATTCAGGCACGCCAACAGCCATCGCGTCGCGTCCGGCGATGCCCATTGCCACAGCAACCTGACCGGCCTGCCGTATCATTTGCAGCTCTTCTGTTGATTTGATGACGCGCATGTCTGCGATGATCGGCGTGCCATTTGTCGGGGGATTGCTGCTGAACATTTCGTTCAGATAATTCGCTATTGCAGCTGGTATCTTGTCTCGCTCGATCGCAATGCGCGATGCGCTGGAAATATTACCCATGGCTTTATCCAAAGGCGCGCGCCACTCTGTGCCCACACCATCAGAGTAATAGGCGATATCGCCAACCCAGGTCATTGCCTCTGCCATCAGAGACTCTGATCCGGGCGTGATCAGTGTAACGTCGCCGCCGTTCGCAACGACCAACATTGAAGGGCGACCAAATTCCAGACCAAGATCGCCCCAGTAGGCTGAATAATAGTAAATCGAGTCAGCGTCGGTCATGACCAGGATATCGATGCCCTCATCTTTCAGGCGCCGCTGCAACTCGCTGGTTCGGTTTTTAAAAAGCGGCAATTGATCTTTTTCACCACCTAAATTGATTTCGCCATTTGACATCATTTTTCTCCCCATCGCTCACGCTTTGCATTGGCTGTACACAGCTAGAGTGATTCCCGCGGCTTCGTCAACAAATATTGTTGTGTCCGAATTAGTTTGAATCTCCTCAAAACAAGCATCATGAGGGGGATTTTGCAAATTGTAACGGAAAAGCGCCTGCTTTCGGAGATAATGCGTTTTGAAAAGGTATCGCTATGCGGTCAGGGATTCAGATGAATATTGCCAAGTGTATATGAGCTATATATAGCTATCACCACAACAACCATTGTAGGACTGGTGGTTACTGGCTCATATGCTTTGTTCCTCGGCCCTGCGCAGATATTGAGGTAAGCCGCATGCAGCATCGGAACCAGATCATTCAATCCGCTCCGCGCGAAGTGCGCTATGACAAGGGAACCCATTGGCGTGCGCAGTTGGGATTCATCGTCATCGCCTCTGACCTGGTCATGGAGGAGAATATTTTTCGCCTTGCTCCCGAAGGTGTCGGCACCAGCATCGCCCGGTTGAATTGCTCCAACGATATCACTGTGGAAACTCTGGCAGAGCAGCTTGATGGAATGGCCGAAGCCGCCTCAATTCTGCAACCCGGCGCCAAGCCCGAGGTTGTTTGTTATGCCTGCACGTCCGGTTCCATCGTAAACGGCGAAGATAACGTGATGTCGGAAATCAAACGCGGAGCCCCGTGGACGCAACCAAACACATTGGTGACTGGTGTTCTCAATGCGCTTCGCGCCCTGAATGCAAAAAGGATCGTTGTCGGCACCCCATACTTGGACGAAATCAATACAATGGAATACGACTTTCTGGTCGAAAGGGGCTTTGATGTGCTCGATATTCAGGGGCTGAACATTGAAGATGGCCACGCCATGGGTTTGATCACGCCTGAGTACCTGAAGGAATTTGCGCTCAGCATAGATCATCCGGATGCTGATGTGATCTTTGTGAGCTGTGGCGGGATTCGAACCATTGATGTCCTGCAAGAGATCGAAGATGCGGCTGGCAAACCCGTTGTCTGCAGCAATCAGGCTATGATGTGGGACTGCCTGCGCCGCGCCGGGATAGCAGACAAGATCCAAGGCTACGGTCGGCTGTTTGACTTGCCGGGTGTTATGTCGAAACCAGCGCCGGAACTGGTAGCAGGATAACAACATGAACTCCGAGGCGAATGCACCAACACCCATAGAGCCCATGCGCCGTGAAACACAGGCCGAGCGGTTTGAACGTATTTACAAAGTCATTCGCGAGCGCATCAGTGTGCTTGAATACGGCCCGGGCACGGTCCTGAATGAAGGGCTTCTTTCAGAAGAATTCGATGTCAGCCGAACCCCAATTCGCAGTGTGCTTCAGCGGCTGAATTACGAGGGGCTGGTGACAACGCGCAACGGTGTCGGCACCATCGTGACCGAGGTCGATGTAAAAACCTTCAAGGATATTTATGCCCTGCGCATGCGTTTAGCTGAAGATATGAGCGTGCTGTCGCCGGTTGCACCAAGCCCGCAAATGTTGAATGAGTTTCATCGTTTGCGGGAAAAAGTACGCAAGCTGCGTGAAGGCCCACCGGATCACAAGGCTTATGCGCGGCTTTGCAATGCTGTGCATGAGCAGCAACTGGAACTTACTGAAAACAAGGTTCTGGCTGAAATTAACGATCTGCTTTACTACCGGGCAGCCCGCGTCTGGCTTGCATTCCTGCCAAATATTGAATGGGACGAAGTGCTTGAAATTCTCGAAAACGAAATTGCAGATACTACCCGGGCGTTAGAGTTGGGTGACATGCATGGGGTTGGAAACGTACGACGCCAGAACCTTTTCATTATCCTCAAAACAATTGGGCGGTTCTTAGTGGGCGTGTAAAACCGGCGCTTATACCGGCTCAACAGAGTCACCGCTCAATGACCGTCAGATCCCGGGTGAAGCCTGACAGAATTTCACAACCGGTTTCGGTCACCAGCACATTGTCGATAATACGAGCCCCGAGTTTTTCTTCATGGATAAAAATCGGAGGTT
Organism: Paracoccaceae bacterium; assembly: GCA_024227475.1. Classification (GTDB taxonomy): domain Bacteria; phylum Pseudomonadota; class Alphaproteobacteria; order Rhodobacterales; family Rhodobacteraceae; genus Amylibacter. Next base: position 4,929 of record JAAEUI010000082.1, read on the forward strand.
CAACCGACAGGATCATGCCAGCCTCAAGTGTGTAAGTGCTGTCTCCGAAAAGATGGATATATTCCCCCCAGGACGGAGGATAACCCGGTGCAATGCCATAACCCGTCGTGTGCAGACGATATTCATCAAGCCCATGATTAGCGATAACCTTCTTGGCCGCCAGATGGGGGGTAACACCTGATACACCAGCCCGGATTTCGCCAATGCAGGCATCACAGGCATCAAGCACAATCTGGTGAAGTTCCCGCATCCGCGCAGTTGGCTCGCCCAGGCAAAGGTGGCGTGCGATCGTCGTGGTGTAGCGATTAACGGATGCGCCATATTCAAGATGCATGAAATCGCCGGGCCGGATTTGGCGCGGGCTCGGTGCGCCGTGTCCATAGCAGGTGCGCTCGCCGCTCACGAAATTCATTGGGCTGGCTGGAACATCGCTGCCACCCGCCAGAATGGTCTGATAGACCGCGCCGGCAACCTCCATCTCGCTCACGCCGTCGGCGATAATATCAACAGCAGAACGCATACCAGCATCGGCGAGGTCGGACGCGCGGCGAATATAGGCCAGCTCCGCCGGTGACTTGACCAGCTTCAGATCGTGAACCAGAAAACTGGCATCCAGACGCAGCGCATCACCCAACAGGTCTTTGATGCGGTTGTAATTGTATGGGTGCATGTAGAAATCCGGCACTTCCAGACCAATACGACGGTTCAGATAGCCCTTTTCCTTCATGATGGTTGCAAACA
>JAAEUI010000083.1 GCA_024227475.1 Paracoccaceae bacterium
GGCAGCAATGCACGCAAGCATTTCGTTAAAGGTCACCTGACGCAGTGGGCAGACAATCCGAACACATTGGGCGCCTATGCTGCCGCGTTGCCGGGAGAGTTTGGCGCGCGCGAGGATTTGGCCCAACCCATTGACGGCAAAATTTATTTTGCCGGCGAGGCTATGGGAGAGGCATTTGTCGCTCTGTGTGCCGGTGCCCATAAAAGTGGGGAAAACACCACAGGGAGGCTTTTGGCAGAGTTGAATTAGAAAAGGCGTGTCGCAATTGCCAAATCGCGGAAGATTTTTTTTGGGGGGAGGGAATAAATGTTTGATCAATTTCTAATATCAGTCACGCGGCCATACCCGGCTTGGGTGGCTAGAATGTTCTACGAAGGGCATTGAAGATGCAGCAATTATCCGACGCAGATCTTGTCTTGGAAACCGAACGTCTGGTTCTCAAACCTCTTACTTGCGAAGATCTCGACATTGTCCTTGAACTTTTCACGGACCCGGATGTTGTCCGCTATGTGTGCGACCTCGAAACACCTGAACAGTTGGAGAGCTTTTTGCCAACTGAGTGTCAGCGAGGGGCCGGGGGTCGGATCGGCGTTTGGACAGTGACCCGTAAGGAAGAGAACAAGAAAATTGGCACCGGGATTTTGCTTCCGCTTCCCATTGAGAAAGACGACACGGACTGGTCGCTGGTTGTCCAAGACACTTATCCCGACGCAGAAATTGAAGTCGGGTACATGTTCATCAAGTCAGAGTGGGGCAAGGGATTCGCGACGGAAACCTGCCGCCGTCTTTTGAAATTCAGTTTCGAAAAAACAACATTGGATGTCATCACGGCGACGGCTGATCCCGATAATCATGCATCACACCATGTTCTTGAAAAGAGCGGCCTGCGCTCAGAAGGGCTGCGCTATGCCTATGCCTGCCAATGTTCCTCATTTCGAATAAGCCGCAAAGACTGGCTGGTGCGGCCTTTGGTGTCCGACGCAGCAGAATAACCGAGGATAGATGGGCGATCCAATGCGGAAAAACCAAAGAAGGAAACGGGTTGGCAGAGAAGCACTCGACCGGGCTTTGCCCGATGTAATGGCTGCACCCACCACTGAGACAAAGGTTGACACGATTTGCTATCGCCCTGGATTTAACAAACGCGTTTTTCCCGAAAGTCTGACACTGACCCGCGCAGGCGGTGTCCAAGGGGATTATGAAATGTCTTCACCCTGGCTCAAGCTTCCTGACGGAAGTCCGGATCCACGCAACCAAGTTTCGCTTTTGCCTTTACGAGTTTTGAACCTCGTTTGGCACGACCGCAAAAACACGCTCCACCCCGGTGACGCAATCATTGCCGATTTGAACACCTCACACGAAAACCTGCCCATCGGCTCGCTCTTACAGGTGGGTAGCGCGGTCATTGGTGTTTCGGATGTCTGGAACGACGGATGTGCCAAATGGAAGGTCCGTTACGGCCGCGAGGCCTATGACTGGGTATCGGCCCCGGAGCACGAAGCCCTGCGGTTGCGAGGCATTTACTGCTGGATCGAAAAGGACGGCGAGGTTCGGCGAGGGGACAAAATCACCAAGCTTTAAGTACACAAAAAAGACAACGCAAACGAACAGCGGACCCGGCGCTTCAAGTCTGCTGCTTGAACCAGAGAATATGAGGATAAAACCATGGCTACACTCCCAACCCATGCCCAAACCGTAATAATCGGCGGTGGCTCGATCGGTTGCAACACAGCCTATCACCTGACCAAACTGGGCATGACCGACGTGGTGGTTCTGGAACGTGACCAGTTGACTTCAGGCACCACGTGGCACGCGGCGGGCTTGATCGTTGCCGGGCTGCTTCAGTCTGAGGCCGAATGCGAAATCTACACTCACGGGCGCGATCTCTACGCCAATCTTGAGGAGGAAACCGGCCTACCGACAGGGTTTCGCGATGTTGGTTATCTCCAAATCGCCAAAAACCAAGAACGCGTCCACGAGATGCGCCGAATAGCCCCCTTTATGCGGCGCCACGGCATCAACATTCATGAGATTTCGCCAAGAGAATCCGCCGAACTGTTCCCCATAGGCGATCTGTCAGACGTTCTAGCCGGTTTCTACATTCCCGAGGATGGCCGGGCCAATCCAGTCGACATAACTATGTCGCTCGCCAAAGGTGCGCGCATGGGTGGGGCAAAGATTATCGACGGGGTGGCGGTCACCGAGATCATGGCCAAGGACGGTACTGCAACCGGTGTGCGCACCGCCGACGGCCAAACTATCACCGCCGAAAACGTGGTGATCTGCGGCGGCATGTGGTCTCGTCAATTGGGGGCAAGGGCCGGGATCAACCTGCCGCTTCAGGCAGCCGAGCATTACTATCTGATCACCGAAAAAATCGATGGGCTTTCGCGCGATCTGCCGGTGCTCGAAGATCCTTCAACCTACACATATTACCGGGAAGAGGTTGGCGGGCTGATGCTTGGTCTTTTTGAACCAGGTGCCGCGCCATGGAAACTTGAAGGCATCCCCGATGATTTCGCTTTTGGCGAGATCGAGCCCGACTGGGATCGGGTTGGCCCCCATTTGGAACTGGCCTACAGTCGGGTGCCGTCAACTCTGAATGTGGGCGTGCGCAAGTTGTTTTGTGGGCCTGAGAGCTTCACGCCAGACCTTGCCCCGCTAGTGGGTGAAACGCCCGAGTTACGCAATTGCTTCGTCGCCTGCGGGATGAACAGCCTTGGCATCCTGAACGGCGCAGGAACCGGCAAGGTGTTGGCTCATTGGATCGTGGACGGCATACCTCCGATCGATGTCACGGCCATAAACGTCAACCGCTTCACCAGGAACGAGGCGACCCGAGCCTTCCGGCGTGATCGCGGGCCGGAGCTTTTGGGGAAATTGTTTGGCCAGCATTTTCACAACGAAAGTTACCAGACCGCGCGCAATGTAAAGCGCTCGGCACTTTATGACCGCCTAAAGGCCCAAGGCGCCTATTACTCGGAAAGCCACAGCTGGGAGTTGCCGGACTGGTTCGCACCTTCGCCGGAACAGGCAATAATCGAGAAATACAGCTGGTATCGCCAAAACTGGTTCGACTGGCACGCCGAGGAACACCGTGCTGCGCGCGAAGACGTTATCGTGATGGATATGTCGTCGATGTCCAAGTTCCTGGTTCAGGGACGAGACGCATGCGCGCTAATGAACCGGTTGAGCTGCAACGAAGTGGACGTGAAACCGGGGCGTGTGGTCTATACCGCCTGGGTCAATAAACAGGGCGGGTTCGAGGCCGACCTGACCGTGACCAGGCTCGAACAGGACAAATATTTGGTGGTGGTGGGCGAAAACAGCCATGGCCACACCGAAATGCGGATGCGACGACATATCGGGACGGATGAGTTTGTAACCATCACCGACGTCACGCCCGGCGTCACACAGATCAATGTCCATGGTCCAAAAGCGCGCGATCTGATGCAAAAGGTCAGCTTCGCCGACCTGGCGAACGACGCTTTTCCGTTCATGACCTGCCGGGAGATTGATGTTGGTTACTTTAACGTACTGGCGCTTCGCGTGACCTATGTAGGCGAACTGGGTTGGGAACTGCATGTACCAGCTCTGCACGCGGTGCAGGTCTACGACCTGTTGATGGAGGCCGGCACCGAATTCGACGTCCGAAACGCCGGCATGCAAACACTTTCCTCTTTACGACTTGAAAAGGCCTATCGGGATTTTGGGGTGGATGTGGACAACACGGACAACCCGATTGAGGCCGGGCTTGGTTTTGCCATGAAACTCGACAAACCCGGTGGGTTTATCGGACGCGGCGCACTGGCCGCGATCAAGGCGGCGGGAATCCCAAAAAACCGGATGCTGCAATTCTTGCTGCAAGACCCTGAACCATTGCTCTATGGCAATGAACTGGTCTACCTGAACGGTCATGAAGTTGGCCATCTTCAAATCGCTGCCTATGGGCATTCTCTGGGCGGCGCGGTTGGGATCGGTTTCGTCGAACTTGATGAGCCAGTAACTGCTCAGACTGTCACGGATGGCAGCTGGGATATCGATGTGGCCGGCAAGAAAATCAAAGCGACGGCATCGCTCAGGCCGCTTTTTGATCCGGACATGGCTAAAATTAGGTGTTGAGCCGGGGTCCAGTTCGGGCATCGGCAACGCTGCCGGGCACGACAATCGCGTGCCTCCGGGACTTGGCACCCAGTCCATGCGGCATGCGTTCCTTTGGTGTCCCGGGGTGCGAACAACATGGCTAGGCGTTATTTGCTTTCGTGGCGCACAGAGGCGTTTGTGGTCGCCAAA
>JAAEUI010000084.1 GCA_024227475.1 Paracoccaceae bacterium
AAATGCGGGCTTCGAACCCTCAACGGGGGTTGTTTTAGGCCGGAAACGCTTTGAAACTTAAGATATAGCCTGACGACTTAATATTGATTCTACAGTCAGGCTATTAGCTTCCAGGTAAGCGCCCGGTGAACCCGCTCTAACGAGGCCTGAGTTGGTACGCTAAGTGTCCATTAAAACAAGTGGACACTTAGGGGCACATTATGGGCAAGCGGCGGAAGCGACGAACTTGGTCTGACGACGAGAAGCGTGAGATTTGCGTGCAGACGGCGGCTTCAGGTGTTTCGGTAGCGCAGGTGGCGCGGCGATATGCGCTGAATGCCAACCTGATCCACAACTGGCTGAAGGATCCCCGGTTTGCTCCGGATGATGAAGGCAATGGCGAGGCCGGGAAGGCCGCGTTCCTGCCAGTTGAGATCGAAGGGTCGCTGTCCACGCCGCCTTCGCCGGTTTTGATGTCCGCGTTGGAAACCCCGCTGTCAGCGCATCGTGTGGATATCACCCTGTCGGATGGCCGCCGTGTTCTGATTGAGGGGCCGACAACCCTGAACGCTGTGGTCAGTCTGGTTCAGGGGTTGGCTACATGATCCCGGTTCCATCCAACACGCGGGTTTGGCTTGCCGCTGGGGTGACGGATATGCGGCGGGGGTTCAACACGCTGGCGGCGCAGGCTTCGAGTGTGTTGGAACTGGATCCGTATTCCGGGCACCTGTTTGTCTTTCGGGGTCGCAAGGGTGATCTGCTAAAAATCATATGGTGGGATTCCCAAGGGGCTTGTCTTTTCTCAAAGAGATTGGAGAAGGGCCGGTTCGTGTGGCCAGCAGCCAAAGACGGAAAAGTCAGCGTAACAGCGGCGCAATTGGCGATGTTGCTTGAAGGCATTGACTGGCGGATGCCGGTGAGGACATGGCGGCCATCGAGGGCCGGATAAGCCAATAAAAACAGGGTATCTATCGCTTTTGGGATTCATCTCATCGCCCTGATCCGGTATAGGATCACCATGCTGAAAGACTTCGAAAAACTGCCCGAAGATCCCGCCGAACTGCGTGCAGTCAGCGAACTTTTGGTCAATGAGGTCAAGGCGCTGAGCCTCAAGGTGGAACGGCTTCAGCACCAGCTGCACGGGGCAAACCGGCATCGGTTCGGCAGCAAATCCGAGAATCTTGATCAGCTCAACCTCGATCTGCAAGAGGATCAGGAAATAGCCGAGGCTGCCGAAGAACAGAGCAAGCCAACCCCGACAACAGACGCGGAAAAGCCGAAGCGTAAGCATAGCCGCAAGCCTCTGCCCGATCATTTGGACCGGGAAGACGAGGAGCTGTCACCCGGCGATGATTGTGGCCAATGTGGCGGGACACTGCGCACGCTCGGTGAGGATGTCACGGAAGAGCTCGAATACGTGCCCGGTCGCTTCAAGGTGAAGCGAATTATTCGCCCGCGCAAAGCCTGCTCCTGTTGCGAAACCATCGTGCAATCACCACTTCCGTCACGCCCCATTGAACGTGGCCGTCCTGGCCCGGGCCTTCTGGCCCATGTGCTGGTCTCGAAATACGGGGACCATCTTCCGCTTTACCGCCTCAGCCAGATCTTTGCACGTGAGGGTGTCGATCTCGATCGTTCGACAATGGCGGACTGGGTGGGCAGATCAACGGCACTGCTTGAGCCACTGGCCGATATGATTGGCCGGATCGTGCGGCAGGGACCGGCACTCTTTGCCGACGATACGCCGCTCAAAATGCTTGCGCCGGGCAACAAGAAGACCAAAACGGCACGGATCTGGGCCTATGTGCGAGATGAACGACCTTGGGCCGGGCAATCACCACCCTGTACGTGGTATCAGTTCACGGTGGACCGCAAGGGCGAACATCCCGTCTCCCATCTCGAAGGCTACAAGGGCTGGATTCATGCGGATGGTTACGCTGGTTTCAACGGTCTGTTCGGAAAGGAGAAGGCGCGCGAGATGGCCTGTATGGCCCATGTCAGGCGCAAATTCGTCGATGTCTTCACCGCACAGGGCAGCGCCATCGCCGAGGAAACCATCAAACGGATTGCCTTGCTTTACGCCATCGAGAAAGAGATCAGGGGCAAATCACCGCAACAACGCGTCAAGGTACGACAGGCAAAGGCCAAGGAAATCTTCGACGATCTGGAGGAATGGTTGCTCGCACAGCTCCCCAAAATCTCAGGAAAAACACCGCTGGCACAAGCCATTCGTTACGCCCTTGGCAGGATGCCCAAAGCGCACCCATACCTAAGTAACGGCCACCTCGAATTGGATAATAATTCTGCCGAGCGAGCAATGAAACCGGTGGCCATAGGCCGCAAAAATTGGATGTTCGCAGGTTCAGAAGGTGGCGGCAAGGCCATGGCGATTGCTTACACGCTGATCGAATCCGCCAAACTGAATAAGGTCGATCCGCAAGCCTGGCTGACATGGGTTTTATCCCGCATCGCCGATCACAAGATCAACCGTCTGGACGAGCTGCTGCCCTGGCGTTACGCTGAAAGCGTAACCGAGGTCGTCTGATGAGCGCCAGAGCGCCCTCACCGGACGCTTTCTCTGAAGGCCAATCAGGACTCGCTGCTGTCCGATGCCCGGTCCTGTTTCAGCAAGCATTCACCGGACCAACCGGGCGTGTGCCAGCAAGAGACGGGGCATGGTCGCAAGGAAACCCGAACCGGGTTGGTGGTTTCGGCTAAGGGATTGGCAGAACACCATG
>JAAEUI010000085.1 GCA_024227475.1 Paracoccaceae bacterium
ATAACGCAAAAAGACGGCCATCCAGGCCGTCCAAACCCATATCTGCGGCATCAGTCATCAAAGTCGCCCGTTTACCGGAATGACCCGCGTTGCCGATGTACCTTCCAGCCGTGCGCGCGCCTGACGCAACGCCAGCATCGCTTCATCGATTTCCTTGATGGCCTGCGCCTTTTCATCGGCACCGCTGGACTGTTCGGCGGCAAGAATGGCACAAATCGCTTCGCCACTTTCCTTGGCGATGATACCTGATTGGGTCATCAGGCAGATATCATCAACCGCCACACTGTCCCTCAACCGACGCATCATCAGACGGGTCACCGGGAACCGCCCGGACGCATCTTCCAGCGCGATGATATCCATCGCAGTCCGGTCCAGGATGCCCGAAACCTTCTTGCTGATGGTGCCTTTGCTTGCCCCACCACCCCATCGAGTGTTTATGGTTTCCGCAACCGCATCAAAGCAGCCAAACCAATCGACGATAGACTTCATGCTGGCGCGGGACACTCTGCATAGGTCAGACATGCCAGTGCCCTTTCACTAGTGTTCCCCACCTGACATAGGATTCCCTTTTTCGATCTGGTGTGCCATGTTTCGTGTATGAGACGCGATGATATTTGCCTTTACCTGGCCCCGAATGACCGTGCGCAGCTTCAAGCTCTGCTCACCGACCGCAACACCCCGCGCAAGCTCGTCTGGCGGGCAGAGATCGTGCTGGCCACGGCAGACGGCTGCGGCACCAACGAAATCAGGCGACGCGCGAACACGTCAAAGCCCACTGTTTGGCGCTGGCAGACGCGTTACCTTGACGAAGGCATAGACGGCCTGATGCGTGACAAGACGCGCCCCTCGCGGGTGCCACCGCTGCCACGGGAAACGCGCCTCAAGGTGCTCGCAAAAACGGTGCAGGAGACCCCGCCCAATGCCACACAACGGAGCCGAGCCCTGATGGCGGAGGCCGTGGGTATCTCGCCGTCGAGCGTTGGTCGTATCTGGGCGGAAGCAGGTCTGAAACCGCACCTGACCCACGGTTTCAAGGTGTCGAACGACCCGCTGTTTGAGGAAAAAGTCACCGAGATCGTCGGGCTTTACCTCGATCCGCCAGAGCGGGCCGTCGTTCTGTGTGTCGACGAAAAATCCCAAATCCAGGCGCTTGATCGCACCCAGCCGGGGCTGCCCCTGAAAAAGGGACGTGCGGCGACGATGACCCACGATTACAAGCGCAATGGCACGACCACGCTGTTCGCTGCACTTGATGTTAAGTCCGGTATGGTCATTGGCGAATGCATGCCGCGCCACCCGCTGCCCGGCAGTGCATCTTTTTCAGATGCACGAGAGGGGTGCGAAAGAATTCTTGCGGTTTTTGCGCAGCATCGATCGGGCGGTGAAGAAGCCCCGCGACGTGCATCTGATTGTCGACAACTATGCCACGCACAAGACGCCCGCGGTCAAGGCCTGGCTGGAGAAACACCCGCGCTTCAAGCTGCATTTCACGCCGACAAGTGCGTCGTGGCTCAACATGGTCGAACGTTTCTTCGCCGAGATCACGTCAAAGCGCATCCGGCGCGGCAGCTATTCCTGTGTCGACGACCTCGAGGCTGCTATCTACGATTACCTGCTGCAGCACAACGCAAAGCCAAAGCCCTTCACTTGGACAAAAACGGCCCACAATATCCTCGCCCGCGAACAGCGCGCGCTGAACAAACTCGACAATATCCGAGGAAATAGGTAACAAGCGTCAGACTCAGAACACTAGCTGTGGATAAGCTGGGGGCTTAGTTCCCGTTATGGGTGCTTTCCCCTTGGTTTTATGGGCGGGTAAAAAAAGAAGATTTCCACATATCACAGCAGCGATGTTCACGGTATGTCCAAAGCTCCCCAGCCCCAATACCGCCGTTTGAAAGGACATCACTCATGGCATCAATCTCGACCTTTTTACGCAAAACACCGGTTCCTGCACTCCGCGCCTATTTCGAGGCGGCGGCGTTCAGATTTCCGGCCACGATCGACTGGGACGGGGAAGAGACCGATGTCGTCCAGCCGCTGCTGAAGGCGGTCA
>JAAEUI010000086.1 GCA_024227475.1 Paracoccaceae bacterium
GAATCCTGGCATCGTGTGGCTGACCTGCAGGTCAGCCTACGCCAGGCCGTGTCCATCCGCAAACAACTGTTCCGGGGCAAACCCTGGTACGTCCTGCAGGATCCGTTCAACAATCATTTTTTCCGATTGCGTCCCGAAGCACATGAATTTATCGTGCGGCTAAGAGCAGGCCGGACGGTGGGGCAGGTCTGGCAGGAATGTCTGGCACGCAATCCGGACGGCGCCCCGGGCCAGGATGATGTGATTCAGCTGCTGGCGCAACTCTATCATGCTAACTTGCTTTTCTGTGATCTGCCGGCAGACAGCAGCAAACTGTTTGAACGCTACCATAAACGCAAGCAGCGGGAGACCCGTTCCAGGTTGTTCAGCCTGATGTTTTTCCGAATCCCGCTATTTGATCCTGAACCGCTGCTGCGTCACTGTTCTTTGCTGGTGCGGCTTTTCAGCGGCCGTTTTGCTCTAGTGCTCTGGCTACTGATCCTGGGCGTGGCCGGCAAAACGGTCTTTGAACAGTTTTCGACTGTTGTCAGTGAAGCCAGGACGTTGCTTGCCTTTGACAACCTGGCGCTATTGTATCTCGGCCTGCTGCTGGTAAAAGTCCTTCACGAGTTCGGCCACACCCTGGTATGCAAACGCTTTGGTGGTGAAGTCCATACTATGGGGATTATGCTGATCATCTTTGCCCCGATCCCTTATATGGATGCGACCTCGAGCTGGGGTTTTCGAAATCGCCGCCACCGTATTCTGGTGGCCGCAGCGGGCATGTTCTATGAGTTTTTTGCAGCTTCCTGTGCTGCCCTGATCTGGGCCAACTCGGGACCTGGTGCCATCCATAGCCTGGCTTTTAATATGATGATTGTGGCCTCAATCTCAACCCTGCTGTTTAATGCCAATCCGCTACTCCGCTATGACGGCTATTACATCCTGTCCGATCTGCTCGACATCCCGAACCTGCAGTCACGATCTCTGGCCCAGCTAAGACATTTAATAGAATATTATCTTTTTGGCGATAGGCAATCGACCAGCTCGGCAGACAGCTGCAAAGAAGCATCCTGGCTGACCATTTATGGAATCCTCAGCGGTTTCTATCGGGTCATTATTTATGGCGGCATCATTCTGTTTGTGGCTGACCGTTTCCTGCTCGCAGGGCTGCTGATGGCTGCCGTCTGCATATTTTCCTGGGGTGTGGTGCCGGCGGTGCGCTTTGTGAACTATCTTTTTTCCAGTCCAAAGCTGGCCAAGACCCGCACAAGGGCGATCGCCGTCAGTCTGACGACAGCCGGCGTAACCCTATTTGTCCTTGGCGCAATCCCATTTCAGAGCCAATTTCGAGCGCCGGGCATACTGGAAGCAACAAACTATCTGCAGGTCGCCAGCAGCCCATCCGGCCGACTGACGGAAATCCTTGCTGACAATGGTTCACGGGTCCAAGTCGGCACACCTTTGATCCGGTTGGTCAACCCGGAACTCGACATTGAAATCGCTTTGGTCAGCGCTCAACGCAAAGAGGTCGAGGCGCTGTTGAAACAGAGCTCGGTTTTTGATGAAGATAGAGCTCGGGAGGTGCTTGTAAATCGCCTGTCGGCCTTGGATGGCAAATTGCGTAAAACTGAAAAGCAGCGGCAGGAGTTGCTTGTCGGAGCAAGGCAGGCCGGAATCTGGGTTGCGCCCGCTATCCATGAGTTGAAGGGTGTTTGGCTGCCGCGTGGGGCTGCGCTGGGAAAAATCATTTCCCTTGAAAATTTCAGTTTTTCTGCTGTCGTTTCCCAGGAGGAGGCGTCCAATCTGTTCAGTGGTAAAATCGTCGGACAAATAGCGGTTCGTCTGACCGGCCAGGCAAACGCGGATCTGTCTGTAACCGGATACCGGGTCATACCATTCCAGCATGAGCGACTACCCTCTGCCGTGCTGGGATGGCACGCCGGTGGTGACATACCGGTTTCCGGCAAGGACGATCAGGGTCTGCAGACGGTCGAACCTTTCTTCCAAATCTATGCGGATCTTGAGCCA
>JAAEUI010000087.1 GCA_024227475.1 Paracoccaceae bacterium
GCCAGCCCGTCGCCAATGACAATTGCGTCAAGATCGTCCACCAACAGCCCGCGACCGCGGTCGATCAAACTCGACAGGGTCGAGACCTCGGCCTCGCGAGCCGGGTCGATCCCAAGAATCGCGGCGGCGAAACTGCGTTCGCCATTTGCCAAAAGGCCAAAGCCGTTGTCGCGCGCAGTGGCGACACTCACCCCTGGCACTTGGGCTATGTCAGCCAATAGCGCGCCCGGATCGGCGATCACCTTGCCCATCTCGGGATCGTCCTTGTAGCCCTCGATCTGGAACTGGCCAAAGCCATCGGCGATCTGCAGCATGCTCGACTTCATCGTGTCATAACTGGCCAGTTGGAACGACAGCATGAACACCAGGAGCATTGAGGTCAGGGCCATCCCCAACACGCTCAACGCGGTGCGGATCGGTTGTCGCCAGATGTTTCGCCATGCGAGCGCGGCAATCATTCGGTCAGTCTCGCGGGTTCTGAAGGTTGGACTTGGTGAACAGATAGGCCGGTACCGGGATGTCGAACTTGGCTGATTTCGTGGTGATCCGCGTGTACTGCCCAGGCTTGGCATCCGCGCGCATGGTCATCACCACCGGATAGGGGCGCCGGTCCAGCCTGCCTACCTTGTCGGTCGCCATGACCCTGACGCGCTTACCCACCTGGTCGAAGTATTCGACTTTCAGCAGCACCCCGTCCTTGCGGATGGTGAGCACCTGTTTGCCCCAGACCACCGGCTTGCCGCGCTTGGGCACGCTTTCGATCACGTGGCTGTTGCCTGAGGAACTGATCAGGGTGTGGTTGTAGTCGTCGATCACCTTTTCCGAGCGCGACAGGTCGTCATACGAAAAATCCGACCCCATCCAGCTTTGCGACAACGCGCTGGCAGGTAGCTTGATCACTTGGTTGAGTTTGGGGTTGAACACGTAAGTCGAATTGCCAAGCTGCAGGGTGGCATTGCCGACATCGCGGGCTGGCGCAGTGAACCGCACGAGCGCCTTTTTCTCGCCCTGGGTCCAGCTTTCCATCGTCAGGTTACGGGTGCCCCCGGACCTTTTGATCTTCATTGTTACAACTGCGTGGCTGCTGTTAGCGCGCCAATTGTCAAAGGCCGCACGCAGAATCGTTTTTGCGTCCTGCGCCAGTGCCGGTGTGGCGATAAAAGTGAGACTGCCGAACAGAAGTGCCGTCACGGCGAGCATGGCCACAATGGGCCGACGGGACAGAGCGTGGGTCATTGCTTTGCCTTTCTACGGATAGCGTCGGATTGCCAAAACAGGTCGGACGCATTACAAGAAAACTGGACCAGGTGGTCCAGAGTGTCAAGGGGCGATTGGACCACCTGGTCCAGTTGCGGGAAAACGCCGACGGGAAACAGATGAAACCACACCCTTCAGACAAGCTGGCAGACGAAAAACGTGAAAAGCTGTTTGGCCAGGCTCTGAAAGAGTTTTCAGCGCAGGGGGTCAAGAACGCTTCGCTCAACCGGATTATCTCGGCGATGGGGATGAGCAAATCCTCTTTCTACCATTACTTCGAGAACAAGGCCGA
>JAAEUI010000088.1 GCA_024227475.1 Paracoccaceae bacterium
AAGCGATCGGCGACATTTGTGACCTCTACACGCCAGAAGAATGCTGGAACTACTTCAAAGCCGCAGGATATGTGTCAACGTAATGTGGAAACGCTTTAGAATTTGGACATTCCATTTTTTGAGGCACGCAATGCCATCATCAATCTTTTTGAAGAAACTGGGTGAGTATAAGGAGTTCATTGCAATCGTATCTGCTGCATTGGGAGGGTTCATTTGGTTTGAAAGCCTTGTCGCCAAGCAGAAAGATTTGGTCCAAATCAAAGATTCCTTAAGCGATCTAGCGACAGTGAGTGCAATTGTAGAACTAGATTGTCAACTCGATCTTTATATGACGCTGACGCAAGTACAGATGCAGGTGTTGGCCAACAGCAAGCGCTTGGCGGAAACAAAAGCTGAGGCCGAAATTGTCAATGCTGCGCTGGAGAGTGCAGAAAACCAATTCACGATCCAGACACTCAAGAACCGGCAGCGGCAAATAAAGGAAACCTTGGACAGCCACTCAACCAAACAAAAGAGATTGAACGACCAAACCGATGAAACTGCATTGAAAATTTCGACGAATTCATGTGGATAGGAGACCAAAAATGCTAAATTGGCGACGCTATGCCTTTGCGGTCTTGTGTGCGTTTCTATCAAGCACGGCTTGCGCCGATTTTGTATCCAACTTGAACTCGGACGATAATTTTCTGGCGCTTCGGACAGGGCCGGGCATTCAATTCAATCTGATCCGCAGGATGGGGCCAGGGACGCGCTTGAAGGTCCTCAAATCTGACGGCAATTGGCGTCAAGTCAAATTGACAGATGGCACTATGGGCTGGGCCCATAGCAGTTTTATTTCCACCGGCGAACCAGCCAAAAAATTCAACAAGGCTGAGTTGGTGAACGAGATTTTGCAAACAAACTCGGGTATTACGCAACAGAGCGTCAGTTTGAGTCAACTGCCTTCGGCAAGATTGTGGATTCACTTGAGACGGCAAAATCAAGTGGCCCAGGCGCAATCTCTACTGGATGCCCTATCTAAAGGGTTATCCGTCGCGGACACCAGTCGCAGCGTTGAAGCGAAACCGCTCCAGGTACTGGATTTCGGACCGGTAGTTGGACAAGTGCGCTTTTTTAAACCTGAGGACGAAGCGACAGCAGCAGCTGTAGCAAAATTTGCAAATTCCATGGGTCTGAATGTCGAACCTGTTAGCCTTGTGGAGCAGTTCGCCAAAGAGACTTGGATCGAAGTCGGTCATCTGGAATTGTGGCTTCCCTAGTGCGTTCAATTCTCATGACTGAATACCCGATCGTTGCCCATTTGGTGTTTAAATCTATTTTTCAGAGGGCGTAATAAGTCCGGCATCACTTCCAGCAAAAAAAAGCATCCACTACGCGTATGCAATACCGCCTCTGGCGCGCGCAGAGAAAGCTCGCTTCATCCAGCATAGGCGACCTTCTTTACAGGTCGGGCGATAACCTACTGATGGTTTGAGGACCGTGCCTACCTTAATCCAACACCCGCCCCAGATCGGCGATCAGGTCTTCTGCATCCTCCAGCCCCACGGACATGCGGAAAATCGCATCACCTGCAAAGGCGCGATAGCCTTTGAGCTGGGCGCCTTCCAGTTTGAAAGAGGTATCTATCAAATCTTCGGTTTCCATCAGGAAAATCAGGCTGCGGTGATGCCCAACGGAAACCGCATAGTGGATGACTTCAAAGTCCTTCATCATCCGGTCCGCAACGGCGCGGGCGGCCTCGGCATCACCCACCTGAAACGACAGCATGCCGGAGTAATTATTCATCTGGCGTCGCGCCAGTTCATGCTGGGGGTGGCTTTTGAGGCCGGGATAAATCACGCGGGCCACAGCGGGGTGTGCCTCCAGGTATTTTGCCACCGCCATCGCCCCGGCCTCATGCGCCTTCATCCTGAGCGGCAGGGTGGCAGCCCCGCGCGCGATCAGCCAAGCGTTGAAGGGGGACATGACGCCACCGTGGTGGATGACGGCCTCGTCCCGGATACGGCCAATCAGTTCGCGCGAACCTGCCAGCGCGCCCCCGATGGCATCGCCGTGCCCACCGATGTATTTGGTAATGGAGTGCATGACGATATCCACGCCAAAGTCTGCCGGGCGGCAACCGATGGGTGTAGCGAAGGTGGAGTCACAGGAAAGATAGGCGCCTGCGTCTTCGGCGATTTCGGAGACTGCCGCCAGATCGGTCAACCGCATGATCGGGTTGGCCGGGGTTTCGCAGTGGATCAGGCGGGTGTTGGGGCGCACGGCATCGGCCAGCGCTTGTAAGTTGGTCATATCAACTGTGGAGATTTCAACGCCAAACCGGGGCAGGGTTTCGCGCACCAGCTCGGCCACGCCGGCGTAAGAAACATCCGAGATGATCGCATGATCGCCGTTGGACAGAAGCGTCATGAATATGGCGGTTGCCGCTGCCATGCCGGATGCCAGGCACAGGCAATCTTCGGTGCCCTCCAGCGTGGCGATTTTTTTCGCCAGCATCTCGACCGTCGGGCTGGCCCAGCGGCCATAGAGAAAAGGGCTGTCTTCGCTGAGGCCGTGGGCGGACAGGCTGGCGGCTTCCTCGACCACAAAAGTTGAGGACATGTGGATCGCCGGGGCCGAGGCGTTGGTGGTCGGGTCCGGCGCTTCCCCTGCATGGATCGCAGTGGTTTGCAGGCCGGTGTAGCGGTTGGATTTGGACATTGCTGGGCTCCTTGGATTCCTTAGTTGGGATGGAAGGGGTAAGGGGTCCCGAATTGCAAGGGCAATAATACGTACCCACGCCGTCTCAACGTTTGAATTGGTTCCCGTCTTTACCATCAGCAGACTCTCTGCTTAGGTAATCCCAAAGCAGTTGAGGCCTACGATGACCCAAACAAACCCTTTCCTTACCGAGTGGACCGGCCCCTTCGGGCTGCCGCCGTTTGATCTGATCGAAGACGCCCATTTTGCGCCTGCTTTTGATGAGGCTTTTCAGCAGTCCCGCGCGGCGATTGATGCGGTTGCGGATAATGCGGAGCCGCCCACATTTGCCAACACCATTGAGGCGCTGGAGTTGGCGGATGAGTTGATGGAAAAGGTCGCCGGGGTGTTTTGGAACCTTGCCGGGTCAGACAGCAACCCCGAGCGCGAGGCTTTGCAGCGCGATCTGGCGCCGCGGTTTGCCGAATTCAACGCGGAAACCATGATGAACCGACGGCTGTTTGAACGGATTGATACCCTGTTTCAGTCTGGAACGACTTTGGGATTGTCGCCCGAGCAGGATCGCGTTCTGGAACTTTATCACCGCATGTTCGTGCGCGCCGGGGCGCAATTGCAGGGGCCGAACCGGGAGCAATTGGCAGCGGCCATGACCCGGCTGGCGAAACTTGGCACCGCGTTTTCGCAAAACCTGCTGGCGGACGAGCGTGAATGGTTCATGGTTCTGGGTGAGAATGATCTGGATGGATTGCCGGGTTTTGTAAAAGCCACCGCCCGCCAGGCAGCAGAGGAACGCGGTGAAGAAGGCTATGTCATCACCTTGTCGCGCTCGCTGATTGTGCCGTTCTTGCAGTTTTCTGAGCGGCGCGACCTGCGGCAACGCGCGTTTGAGGCCTGGGAGGCGCGGGGTGCCAACGGCGGGGAGACCGACAACCTTGGCATTGTTGTTGAAACCCTGCAGTTGCGCGAGGAACGTGCCCGGCTGCTGGGATTTGAGACCTTTGCCGATTTCAAGCTGGCGCCGGAAATGGCCAAAACGCCGGATGCGGTGCGCGATCTGCTGATGGCGGTGTGGGAACCGGCAAAAGTGGCTGCGGAACGGGACGCTGTCGTTCTGGCCAATATGCTGCTGCACGATGGGATCAATGGTGAACTGGAGCCCTGGGATTGGCGCTATTATTCCGAGAAACGCCGGGTGGCAGAGTTTGATCTGGATGAGGCGGAACTAAAGCCGTATTTCCAGCTCGACCAGATGATCGAGGCGGCGTTTGATTGTGCCAACCGGCTGTTCGGGTTGAGTTTTGCGCCGCTGGATGTGCCGCTTTATCATCCTGATGCACGGGCCTGGGAGGTCAAGAAAGGTGAGCGGCACATGGCCGTGTTCATCGGTGATTATTTCGCCCGGTCTTCCAAACGTTCCGGGGCGTGGTGTTCGCGGTTCCGGGCGCAGTCGGCATTGGGCAAGGAGGTGCGTCCGATCACCGTGAACGTGTGCAATTTCGCCAGGGCACCGGAAGGCGAGCCTGACCTGCTGACCTTTGACGACGCCCGCACCCTGTTCCATGAATTCGGCCATGCGCTGCATTCGATGCTGTCAGATGTCACCTATGCTTATATTTCCGGCACGTCTGTTGCGCGGGATTTTGTTGAATTGCCAAGCCAGCTTTACGAGCACTGGCTTTCGGTGCCCCAAGTGCTGGAAAAATACGCCTGCCATGCGGAAACCGGGGAGCCGATCCCGGCGGAGTTGCTGGAGCGTCTGCTGGCTGCGGAAAACTATGATCAGGGCTTTGCGACTGTGGAATATACCGCAAGCGCACTGGTTGATCTGGCGTTTCATACGGCGGAAGCACCGCTTGATCCGATGGCAAAACAGGCGGCTATTCTGGGCGGGCTGGGAATGCCCGGAGCGATCCGGATGCGCCACGCGACACCGCAGTTTGCGCATGTGTTTTCCGGGGATGGGTATTCCTCCGGCTATTATTCCTACATGTGGTCGGAGGTGATGGACGCCGATGCTTTTGCAGCGTTTGAGGAGGCAGGCGGGCCGTTTGATGCGGACATGGCGGCCAAGCTGCATGATAACATCTATTCGGCGGGAGGGTTGAAGGAGGCTGAAGACCTTTATGTTGATTTCAGAGGGTCGCTGCCCCAGGTGGATGCGCTTTTGAAGGGGCGCGGACTGGATAAGGTGGCGTGATGCAGGCGGCATTCTATAAAACGCAAGGAAGTGCTGCAGAAGTTCTGCAGATTGGCGAGGTGGAAACGCCGGATCCGGGGCAAGGGGAGGTTCTGGTCAGTGTCCGCGCTTCTGGCTGCAATCCTTCGGATGTGAAACTGCGGGCCGGGGCGCGGCCCATGGGGCATGACAGGATCATCCCCCATTCGGACGGTGCCGGGATTATTAAGGCGGTTGGCGCAGGCGTGGACCCGGC
>JAAEUI010000089.1 GCA_024227475.1 Paracoccaceae bacterium
AGAGCGGAAAACGATGCCTATCGTAGGGTCTATCCCTACGATGGTATAACCATCAAA
Source organism: Paracoccaceae bacterium (assembly GCA_024227475.1). Classification (GTDB taxonomy): domain Bacteria; phylum Pseudomonadota; class Alphaproteobacteria; order Rhodobacterales; family Rhodobacteraceae; genus Amylibacter. The sequence goes on from JAAEUI010000089.1 coordinate 58, forward strand.
ACAGTAATTGATCGGTGTGCGTCCGGTCTCGGCCCTCTAACGGTACGCGCAAGAGTGCCATACTCGAACCCGCGCGCCAGACTTTCAACACTTTGACCAGTTCGGCAAGCGCCGGGACGCCTCGGTGCGGCCAGGCTGGCGGGGATGAAGGCGGGATCTATCCTGATCAGAACGAATTCGCAAAAACCTGGGCGCTTGACCGGCTGTTCTCCGGGCAGGTTCCTGACGACCAGCGAGACCTGAAATACCAGGGCTGGAAAGACGCGGTTGCACGCACTCTTTCAAAGTAACAGAGCACAGAGCCAGCTACATCCTGGCAAACCCGAACAACCAAATGTTGCCTGAAAACCGCACCGGGCCTAGACTGCTGATTGATCCGGTCGAAAATAACCGGACTTTTTGGGCCGCAAGGTTTGCGACGGGCCGGGCTGCATCGCCCGGAATTCGTGCAGGCTTTCAACGCAGCCAATTCTGTCCGGACCGTGATCCAGAGTGATAAATAGCAGCAAGGGTAGTGATTATGGGACTTAAATTGTTGATTATTTCCGGGTTATTCGCGGTCATCTCAGCGGCGCAAACCGGGTGCGTACCTCCGGCTCCCGAACCGGAGCCGGCTAAAACCATTAAGGTAAGGAAAAAGGCGCCACCCAAAGCGACAACCGCGACGACGGCTACAACCGAAAGCGATGGCGGCAGCGCTGGCAGCAGCGGCGGAACCGGAGGCTGGGGCGGTTGACGATGCCCTTACGACGGTGGGCGCTCGGGCTGGCCTGCCCGGTTTTCGCAACCCTGATGGCCAGTGCGGCCATGTCCCAGACCAGCTTTGAAACCGAGGCGCTGATACTACGTTCCGGGTTGGTCGAAGTATCCCGGACCCGGCAGGATCTGACCGTCACCGGGCTCAAGCGGTACGCAATCGTTGTTGGCAACGGTGCGTATGAGCATGCCGCTGATCTGCGCAATTCAGAGGCCGATGCAAAACTGGTCGCGGCATTTCTGCGCGACCAGGGCTATCAGACCCACGAGTACCGCAACGCAACAAAGCTGAATTTCGAAGAGATCCTGCGCGCCGCTCTTTTCAACGTCGATAAGGACACCGAGGTCGTGTTCTATTTCGCCGGTCACGGGCTGCAGATCGGGTCCAAAAACTACATTGTGCCGGTGGATGCCTCATTAAGCACTGCCTATGACGTGCCCTTTGAAACGGTTTCTCTGCAAAGCCTGGTTTCCATTATCGGCGCCCGTGCGCGCTCCCAGGTGCTGGTGCTCGACAGTTGTCGCGACAATCCGTTTGGCGCGAAAAAAGTCTACACTGATATCGACAAAACCCCCCGGCAATCCCGCACCGGGTTTTCCGCCCAGACTGCCCCGGTCAATTCACTGTTGGCCTTTTCCACGTCTCCGGGCGGTGTGGCCTTTGACGGTGAGGGCAAGAACAGCCCATACACCGCCGCCTTTGTCGAAATTGCCAGCAAAAACCCCGGCAAGACGATCGGAGGTGTGCTCGAGGAGGTCCGAAAGGCGCTCTATGAACAAACCTATGGCTTCCAGATCAGCTGGGAGAGTTCCACCCTCGTCAAACCCCTCTACTTTGATCCCGGAACGGTGTTCGAAGCCACCAGCAATGCAAAGCAGCCATTCTCGGAAAACACCTCAACGCGAACCATGGCCCTGCTGGCCAGCTCCCTTCCGCAATCGGCTGCATCCCCGTACGACGAGAAACCCAACTACGCTCTGGAAGCTGCTTTGGAAGAAGAAGTTGAAATCGGTTCCGCTCTCAGCGATGGCATTTCGACCCTGGCACCGGTAAAACTGCTTGTCCCGCCCGAGCTGGGACAACTGGCGGTTTCCCAGGACAACAACCTGCAAATGCCGGTTGGTTCCAACCCGTTGAGCGCGCGCGATCTCAGCCGGATTATCTATGTAACCAACGGACAACAACAACCGGCCACCGCCATGGAAAACCAGTTGGTTGCCGACCGGTTTGAAGTTGCGGTCGGCGACGTCGAAACCATTGTAAAGGTAACGCTCAAACCCGATCTGTGCGATTTTGAGGCAGGCGACTACCTTGACCCCGACGGCGTGGGCCTGGCACGCTACCCAAACGAAATTGAGCCGCATAAGGCGCTTGTCGCCTGTGAAGCGTCCTTGGCGGCAAACCCCGAAAACGGGCGTTTTCATTATCAGCTTGGCCGCGCCCACCTGGCGCTGCGCGACTTTGATGCAGCCAGGGAAGCCTTTGGCCGGGCCCGCGACCTTGGTCATGCACGTGCCTGGCACGCGCTGGGAAACCTCATTGCAACCAGCGCGACGGCTACCGGCGGCAGGAAGAACGAGCAGGCCCCGGAACAGGCGCTGGCCCATTATGCCCTCGGCGTGAAGGCCGGCGACCCCTATGCCTATTACGCTTTAGGGCGCGAACTGATGCGCTACGAGAGCGATATCGACCGCCAACGCGAAGGCTTCGAGCTGATGCTGCGCTCACTTGAAGTTGGCCACACTTTTGCCATGAACGAGCTTGGCTATTTCTACCTGGATGAGAACTCCGACTTCTATGATCCCGAACGGGGCCTCAGGTATTTGCGTGAAAGTGCCGCCCGCAACGACATCTACGGCTACAATAATCTCGGCATTGTTTATCAAAACGGTCTGGGCGGGGTTCAGCCGAATGCTGAAACCGCCGCGTCCTGGTACATCAAAGCCGCAAAAGGTGGCCATCCCAATGCACCCACCAATCTGGGACGCATGTATTACAACGGCCAGATAGGCGGCAGTTCTGACCCTGCCAAAGCGATCGAATGGTATGACCAGGGGTTAGAACGCGGCGACGCCTGGGCAGGTACCAATGCAGCCTGGATCATTGTTAACAAAAAGGTCGAAGGCTACTCAAAGTTCGACGCTGCTGTGCGTGCAGGCCAAGCCGCAGCACTGCGGAATAGAGAGGCGGCTGCCGCGGCTGAAAAACTACTGCGCGGAATGTCGAAGAAACACCTCAATGGCGGCGCGCAGATGCTGCTTAATGCCCTGGGTGAGGATCTGACAGTGGATGGTGCATTTGGCGCAGGCAGTAAGAGCGCACTTGCCCGGGTCGCTGAGAATGCCAGCCTGCAAGCCCCGAAGAACCCGGTGCAACGGCTGAAATTCCTAGCCGCCCTTTATTGGCAAAACAGCAAATTCCGGGTGGATCTGTATTGACCCGGCCCGCGAAGGCCTGAGCAATAGCGACGGGCGTAAACACTACCATGTCGATTTCGGTAATGGCCGACATTCACCCTTCGGAACTTGCCGGCCCGGAACAAGGCCGAAGGCCGCCGGGCCAGCGGCTGTGGCCCACATCGGCCCCGCATTATGGCAACTGACGATTGGTGGGGTAGTCCTGAATTACAGTGCTGATGGGCTGCAACGTACAAACTAAAGGAGAACGATTTGTGACTTGCTCTTCTTCGCATTTTTGTTTCTGGTTGAATTTCAGGAACTTGATTGAGAGAGGTCTCCCCGCACGCGCGGGGGTTTGCCCGACAACAGCAA